>JAHWJO010000426.1 GCA_019348365.1 Armatimonadota bacterium
GCCGCCTCCATCCGCTCGATCACCGAATCGGGGACGTGGATGCCGGGGAACTGGTTCACCGTGCGGGCGTGCTGGGGGCTGAGGATCGGCATGACGCCGGGCAGGATCTTGATCGGCAGGTCGCGGGTCATCTCGCGGAGGATACGGACCCGCTCCGGCTCGTAGAGCGGCTGGGTGAGCGCCACCTGCGCGCCCGCGTCGATCTTGCGCTGGAGCCGCTTGATCTCCTGCTCGATCCCGCCCGTCCCCTCGCGCTCCCGGCCCCGGTTGTGGTCGAACGAGCAGGCGAGGAAGAAATGGTCGCCATGGTCCTTGCGGATCCGCTTCATCAGGTTGACCGAGGAGTACTCGTAGAAGCTCTTGTCCTCCAGCGGGCGGTCGCCGGTGATGACGAGGATGTTGCGGTAGCCGTACAGCTTGAACGAGGCAAAGTTCCCCGTCACGTCAGTTTCGGCCTTGTTGCGGCAGGTGTAGTGGAGGAGGATATCCGCGCGGGAGAGGTGCGGCTTGAGCGCCTCCGCGAAGGGGAAGCCGTCGAGCCACGGGCGGCCCATCGTGTGATCGGCGATGGTGATGAGGTCCACGCCCGCCTCGGTATCGAGGTACCGCGCCCCGTCGATCTTGTAGGAGAGGATGCCGGGGTCGGACTCCACCTCCTCGTCGGTGGGGGGATCCACCTCGACGCAGACGACGAACTTCCCGGCGTTCAGCTTCTCCTCGAAGCTCGTCGGGGGGCGGTGCCCGGTCTCCTCGCGGCGGGGGATCTCCGGCTTGACGACGCTCGTGCCACTCTGAAGCGTCTCCCGCAGGACGGCGATGTGCTCCCCGGTGGTGTAGCAGCAGCCCCCGAGCATCCCGACGCCGAGGTCCGAAGCTTCGCGGGCGAGAGCGGCGAAGGCGTCCGGGCTCCCGACGACTTCGAGGCGGCTGTAGTTGTCCACCACGAGGTTCCCGGCGTTCGGCATGACGGAGAGCGGGCGGGAAGCGAAGCGGGAGAGGTTCCGCGTCACCTGAAGCATCGCGTCCGGGCCGATCCGGCAGTTCACGCCGACCATCGCCGCGCCTTCGGATTCCAGCCGCCTGACCGCGTTGTAGATCTCGATGTGACCATCAAGGGTCGCGCCATCGGCGGAGGAGACCTGCGCGACGACCGCGAGGCCGGTCTTCTGCGCCCCGCGAAGGGCCGCGACGGCTTCGCGGTAATCCGACATCGTTTCGAGGAGGATCAGGTCCACCCCGGCGTCGGCAAGGATGCGGGCCTGCTTCTCGAACTCGGCGGTGATCCGGTCGAGGCGGATGATGTCGGCGGGATAGCGGAGGTTGCCGAGCGGCCCGATGGAACCCGCTATGAGGAGGGGCCGGTCCGAAGAATCCGCGACGTCCCGCGCGATTCTTACGGCGGCCCGGTTGATCTCCTCGAAAGCGTCTTCCCGGCCCAGGGCGCGAAGCCCCAGCCGGGACGTGCCGAAGGTGTTCGTCTTGAGGAGATCCGCCCCCGCCTCGACGTACTCCTGATGCACTTTCGCCACCTGGTCGGGTCGGGTGAGGTTGAGGAGCTCCGGGGCCGTGGGGGGATCGGCGGGGTCCGTCAGGGTACGCAGGCGCGTGCCCATCGCGCCGTCGGCGATGAGGATCTGTTGCGCGACCTTATTCTGAAGTTCTTCTGATGTCAAACCGGTTCCTATCCTTGGAGACGATATATTCGTTTATCCGTATCCGCGTTTCCGCTTGTGGGTCTCGTCGTAGACCCGGCAGAGCACTTCCTGTCGGGCGAATTCCCGCATGGACTTGGAGGGACTGCGGAGCTTCTGGTATTTGGCGCGTCCCCACGCGATTCGCTCCGATTCCTCCTCGACGCGGCTGATGATGTCGGGAGCGATTCCCTCCGCCTCGATCTTCTTCGCCTTCTCCCGGATCCGCGCGAATTCCGGCCCGGAATAGAACGGCGGCGCAATCGGGTCGATGGCTTCGATCTCTTCCTCAGTGATCGGCATTGGTCCTCCTCTGGAGAATGGTGATTCCCTCTATTATCGCAGAGGAATCCCCCTTTGCCAATGCCGGACGTTGAGCGTTGAGCGCTGGGCGTTGAGCGTTGAGTACGGCGGCGAACATTTTCGGGTGTACTTCCGATCATCCCTGTGACAAAGCAAGGAGTACCGTCGTTTTCAACGCTCAACCCTCAACGCTCAACCCTCAACGCTCAACGCATCGCTGTGGGGTTCCAGCGAGCGCATGAGAAGGCCGCTCTGGAGCTTCGGGTAGAAGTAGGTGGATTTCTCCGGCATGAGGTGGCCGTCCCGCGCGGCTTCGTAGACCTCCGCTACCGGAAGCCCCGGCAGCAGGTAGGCGATCCATGCATTCCCCGCGTTCACCTGGCAGACGGCTTCCGCGCCGGAATGGGTGTAGCCGACCCGAATCGACTCGACTTCCAGGATGTCCGGCAGGCGGTCCAGGATGGTTTCGGAGAAGCGGGAGATCTCTTCGTACCGGTGGTCGGCGTGCGTTTTAGAGGTCAACAGGTAACCCAGATCCTCGCCGAAGTAGGTCCCGTACCCCCATTTCCCCTCGTCCGCCACTTCGGAGAGGCGGGTCATGGTGTGGTTCGCGCTCCCGACCGCCTGGACGTTGTAGGAGTTCGAGAGGCTGACCGTCACGACCTCCGCCATGCCTTCCCCCGGCAGCACGACCGGAGTCTCCCCCTCATTCCCGGATACGAGCCGATGGGTCGGGAGGACGAGCAGACCCGGATCCTGGATCGAGCAGAGGGTCATCATCACGTAATCGAGCTCCGGCGCGTCGTTGCCGCGCTGCCGCTGCTCGTTACGGTAGTTGAGGGCGGTTTCGTACCGGTGGTGGCCGTCGGCGATGACGATGGAAGCGGCGGCGAACGTCTCCTGAATAGCGCGGATCGCTTCGGGGTTGCGGATCGCCCAGACGCGATGCTGCTGCCCGTCGGGGGACCGCCCGGCGAGGAGCGGATCGCCTGATTTGGCGCGCTGGAGGTGCTCGCGGAGGTCGGCCTCCCCGTTATCGTACATGCCGAATACCGAATCGAGGTTGGCGTTCACCGATTCCATCAGCTTGAGTCGGTCCTGCTTCGGGCCGGGGAAGGTCTTCTCGTGGGGATACACGGCCCCGTTGCCGAACGGCTCCAGCTTCACCGCCGCCGCGAGCCCCGTGCGGGTGTACGATTCCCCTTCGAGGAAGAATTGCTGCTCGTAGACGTAAAAAGCGGGCTCGTCGTCCTGAACCAGCGCGCGCTCGTTCCGCCAGGCGTTCCATCGATCCCCGGCTCCAGCATAAGCTTCATCCGCCTGAAGGCCGCTCCCGACGTGGCTCTGCCCGAGGATGAGGTGGATCATGTTGTAGGGGCTGCTGTTCTGGAGCTGCGTCCGCTCGTCCGGGGAGATGACGTCGTACGGGGGAGCCAGCACCTGGGGAAGACTCACCTTCTCCGGATTGTAGTGCCAGGCGCGAAAGGGTTTCAGTTCAGCCAATGAGCCCATCTCCGATTTCTACAGTTTCGGGTTTAAGGTTTCTGGTTGGGTATTGTCGGGATTTACTCGCTCTGTACGGCTGCCCCGACACCCAAACTAGAAACCCGAAACCAGAAACTCGAAACTAACTTTGAAGCAGTAAGGGGATCAATTCTTCCCCGCGTTCGATCTGGAAGCGCGTCTCCTGCAATCCCCGCTCGTCGAAGGGCAGGCGCGGGCCGGACGGCGTCGTGCGGGAATCGTAGAGGAGGAAAGGGACGGGGCCTCGCGCGTGGGTGCGGAGCGAGACCGGAGTGGCGTGATCCGGCAGGGCCATGAACCGCCAATCGTCCTCGATGTTCTTCATTCCCTCAAGGATCGTGCCGACCACGTCCGAGTCGATGCGCTCGATGGCCTTGATCTTCTCTTCGACATCCCCGAGGTGGCCCGCCTCGTCGGGGGCCTCCACATGGACGATGACCAGGTCGTAGGCGTTCAGGGCCTCGACCGCCGCGTCGCCTTTGCCTTTGTAGTTCGTGTCGAGGTAGCCGGTGATGCCGGGCACGTCGAGCACCTTCAGCCCGGCGAGGTGGCCGATCCCCCGGATGAGGTCCACCGCCGCGATGACGGCCCCGGTCCGCCCGTACTTGACGGCGAAGCTCTCCAGCTTCGGCGCGAACCCCTGGCCCCACAGCCAGATCATGTTGGCGGGGTTCTTCCCCTCCTCGCGGCGGATACGGTTGATCTCGTGGCCCTCCAGCAGCTCGTGCGCGTCCCACATGAGGCTCCGCAGAACCTCCTCCTTCTCGCCGGTGGGGAGGTAAGTGGAGAGGGGCTGGCCCATGATGTCGTGGGGAGGCGTGGTCTTCTGCTCGGGGTTGCCGTCGCGCCAGACCATGAGGTGGCGGTAGCTGATACCGGGGTAAAAGCTGTACTTGCGCCCGCCCAGCTTCTCGCTGAGGTGCTCGATGAGGGTGCGGGCTTCGTCGGTGGTGACATGCCCCGCGCTGTAATCCACCATCGTCTCGCCGTCGGTGGTGATGAGGTTGCAGCGGTAG
>JAHWJO010000427.1 GCA_019348365.1 Armatimonadota bacterium
CCAGCGCGTCGCAAACCCAGGCGTTGACCGATCACCTCATCGTCCAACTCGACGATTACATGGCGCATGGGGTCAACACCGTCTCGGTCTACTACATGGGCAGCAGCGGGGGCTACAGCGATCCTTTCTCCCCCGACGGGCGGCGGATCGACCCCGCGCACCGGAAGCGGATGGAGCGGATCCTCCGGGAATGCGACCGGCGCGGGATGGCGGTGATCGTCGGCATCTTCTACCAGCGGTGCGAACGGCCCCGCCTCCGGGACTGGGATGCTTCCCGGGAGGCGGTGCGGACGGTCACGCGGGCGCTAAAGCCGTACCGTAACGTTATCATCAACATCGCTAACGAGCAGAACAGCGAGCGGTACGAGCGCCTGCCCTGGTCGCGCGTGCGTGAAGTGCCGGAGTTGATCGAGCTGTGCCGACTCGTAAAGAGCCTGGACCCGGACCGGCTCGTCGGCGCGGGCGGCTACGACCACGCGAACAACGAAATCATCGGTCGCGCCAAAGAGTTTGACGCGCTGCTGTTCGACACCGCCGGGCCGGAGCCGCGCTCCGGGGAGCTGTACCGGCGGTTTCGTGCCGCCGGGGTGAAAGGCAAGCCGATGGTGAACGTCGAGACGTTCGGGGCGTGGACGAAACGGTTTCTGCCGCCAGGGGTGTTCCCCGAACCTGCCCGGCGAGCGTATCTCAACGAAGTGGAGGACGTGGCCCGGCACGAGGGCCTGTACGTCCATTTCCACAACAACCCCTGGTGCCAGGGCGTCGACATCGGCGAGGAGAACCGCTACGACCTCGGGGGCCGGGGCACGACCGACGATCCGGGCATCCGGTGGTACTTCGAGGCGGTGAAGCAGGCCCGGGCGCCCGCCGCACCGATTCAACGGGCCGGTACGAAAAGCGAGTAATACCTATCCTGTAGAGAAGGGAGGCAAATTCGTGGGAGGTGAAAGGAGGAGCTATGGAAGCCTCCGCCCCGGCGTTATCGGTTGCCGCTTTTGCGCTTCCGCCCGCTCCTCGCGCTCACATCGCTGACCAGGTTCATCATATCCCTCGGCATCTCCACTATCAACGGCTCCTTCTCTTCGTCCAGTTTGAGGGAGGTGAGAGTCAACGATAATATGGCATGAAAGCTGAACGCGAGGGCGACGACGCCGATCAAGACCGCCATGCCGAATTCGATGGACGGCAGTAGCCAGTGCAGCACCCAGCCGATCCCGACCCCCAGTCCGAGGAGCAGCGATAACAAAAAAAACAGAAACAACACCGGGAATCCCATCAGATACAAATCCCTTCTGCGCCACAGCCGTCGGCGGTCACAACAGCACTTTATCCATTCGGTCCCGTACCTCCTCTGCGTCCGGCGCAGCGTGCCGGTCGGGTTGCGGGAGGATCGTCGTCCAGGGTCAGCGTTCCCCCTCGCTCATGTCGAGGACGGGGAACAGGAGCGGGTAGGCCACCCGCCACTGCTGATGATCCATCGTCATGACCGTCGCCGTCTTCTGGTTCAGCTTCATGATGTGCCCGTAACGGTCCCGGTTCTGGCGGTCCCGGAACCCGACGGCATCCCCCACTTTCAACCGGCTGCGGTCCAGCCCTCCCCGCTCCGGCGGCGGGTGCAGCACTGTGTCCGCGTGGTCCACGTTCACCGTGCAGAAGCGGATGGACCACCGCTCCCCGTCCGCTTGATTCTGGACGAGCAGCCGGGTCCGGTGCAGCTCCAGGACCGTCGCCTCGACTTCCCGGTTCGTGCCTTCCTCGAAATACCGGATCCGCATGCCGGGAGTCAGGCGCGACCGCACCTGCTCGATCCGATCCGGGTGATCCAGCAGTTGATCAATGGCGACGCGCAGGCGGTACAGGTCGAAAGGAGAGGCCCCACGTAATTCCTCTATAATCCGTGAGTTATCCATGGAGAGCCTTCCTGTTTACTCATAGGGGCCGCGTACAATGCCAGCCTGAAGCGGGTAAATCTTCCCGTTCAGCCGGAGCGAGCCGCCCACGCGGCCCTTGAAGACGACCTCCGCATCCCCCACACGCACCCCCACGCCCTCCTTTTGCTTCAGGAGGCGGGCGGGCCGGGGTTTATCCTCCGTGGAAAGGACGTGCAGGAACAGGTCCTCCCGATTGGCGGCGGCGGGTTGCACCTCGATCCGCCACTTGTTCGCCTCCGCCGAGAGTCCCGTCGCTGGCGGGTTGAACGTCTGGCCTCCGTAAGTGTAGCCGTGGATCTTCTTTATCGCCGCGCGCTCCGGCAGGAGGGTCTGCACCGTCAGTCGTCCCTCGCCGTTCCGGGCCGTCGCGGTCCGTCCCGCCATCTCCGGCTCATTGCGGGTGTGGAGGAGCCACGTCTTCTCGTACTCCGGTTTCGCGCTCGTCACCCGGTCGAAGACGACGAACGTGTGGGGCCGGAGGAACACGATCTGCCGCACCCACCCCGACAGCTTCGCGGGGGAATAGGCGGCGGTCCCGTCCCCCGCCACGAACAGGAACTCCGGCTGATTCCGGTATGCCACGATATCGCCGCGCTCGTACTGCGCCCGCTTCGCCTTCCATTGCTCCAGCGTGTCCGAGACCCAGTCCCACTTCTTCGCCTGGCCGCCATCGTTCGCATACGGGATGCGCCCGCCGTCTCGCATGTTCTTCCACTCCTCCCCCGGCTGGTGGACGAGGATCGAGATGTGCGCGATGGTGCGGACCAGCCAGTTCATGGCGTGGGCGTTGCCGTAATCGGTGTATTCGCCACTCTCGGTGGCGAGGGGCGCGCGGCGGTAGATCTCGAAGTTGCCCACCTCGAAGTGCTGGTGTGCGGCCCAGTAGTCGCCGCACTCGAAGCGGAACCAGGTGGCGTCGTCGGTCCAGTCGCTCCGCGCGTACACTTTGCCGATCCCCTCGGCGAGGTGCGCGAGGGGGAATCGGGTAAGGGGCAGGGGAGGCTCCGGCCCGTCGTCGTGGAGGAAATCCATGAGGCGAGCGGCGCTGTTCGACCCCTTCCGCCGCTTATTCTCCACCGCGCGGGCGAGGTCCGACCCCCGGTAGTAGCTCGCGAGGACGGTGCGGAGGTGTCGGGGGTACTCCGTGTGGCCGCCGTAGACCGTGGAGCCGTCGCCCTCGTCGGAGAAGCGCTCCGTGCCGTAGGTCCAGAGTCCGGGGTAGGGCTGGAACATCTCGTAAGCGAGCCGCTGATAGAAGAACCGGGGCGCTTTGGCAAACCCGTCGTATCCCTCGACGCGCCGGGCCATCTCCAGCGCCTGCACCAGATTCCAGAGCGATCCCCGCGCGTACCACCCGGCCTCGGTGAACCCGCCCCCCGCCCCGAACTCGCGGAGCACCGGCAGCACCTTCCCCTCGTACAGCTTCGTCAGAGCGTAATCGCGGAACTCTTTCGCGCGAGGGTTCTCGCCCCAGGTCGCGTAGGCGATGCGGAGATAGGTGAGGATCTTCGAGAGGGTGGAGTTGTGGAAGGCGTTCTCGTCGTCGGTGAATCGGGTCAGGTGGCCGTTCATCCACTCGACCATCGCCCGGCGCTCGTCGGGGGAGAACTGATCGTGGAACAGGTCGTAGGCGAGGGCGGCGTCCTGGAGCCAGATCCAGGTGTCCTGGTGGTTGTTGGTAACGCCCCGCGCCACGTTCTGCCGCGCGGTCTTCAGGTGCGGCGCGATGCGGGACGGGTCGGCCCCCTCCACCGCATGGACGATCCCCACGGCGAGGAGCGAGTCATCGGCCTGGATCTCTTTATAAGCCTCCGGTCGGGAGCGTGCCCGCTCGCGGAGGAATGCTTTCGGCCCGAGCAGCCGGGGATGGGCCTGGAGGACGGGTTTCCACGCGCCGTTTTCGATGCGGGGGCGGGGAGAAGCGGGGAATGGGATCACCTGTATTTGAAACTCCGATTTTCTCCCTGGAGCGGAGGCGCCGAAGCAGATCCCTCCGGTTATCCCTGCCGCGAAAAGTAAAAACAGCCAACCCTTCCATGCCCTGACCATGAGAACCCCTTTACACCCGCCCATAATGTCCCTCCCGCCGCACTTGCCGGTGGAGAAGGAGGGTCAAAATCCAACCGCACTCTCTCCTACAGTATATCCGATCAACCGGTTCTGTCCATCGAATTGAAAACGGAGCAGCACATCATAAATGAACGGTCCTTCGATCAGGGAAACCGTTTGAGCCACGTCCGGGATCTTGGCTCGAACCGTCCGGTCGTTATTCTCCGGGCCGGATTCCGATTTTACCTCATACCCCCCATGAGAGATTCCTTCACGGTCCAGGAATGAGATCACCCTATCGGGATTCTCACCGATCAGTCTCTCATCTGAGATCTTCTGCTCCGTATTTTCAATGACGGCTCGGAGATGCCGTCTTTGCTCCAAATTGCGAGCTGTTCCCGCTACGCTTAAGACCGCCATGAGGCAAGCCATCGCAAAGAGGACCTTCATCCACATCGCACCCTCCCTTCATCTCCAGAGTACCCCCTCTTAGAGGGTGTATAGAAAGGAGTGAGAAGAGGGTAAGCTAGAGATATGAACCGAC
>JAHWJO010000428.1 GCA_019348365.1 Armatimonadota bacterium
CTCGCTCGACCCGGTCCAGGGTGAGGAGGCTGGGATCGTAAGTGAGGACGAGCCGGGAGCGGGAGGCGTCCACTTCGGCGGCCTCGACCCCGGCCATCTGGAGCAGCGAGTCCCGGAGGCGGGTGATGCAGAGCGCGCATTCACGCCCGGAGGGCAGCAGGACGGGCAGGTGAAGGGTTTTGGTTTCCCAGGTCGGCATGCGGTCCATCGTTTCAAATCTGTGAGGGTCGGAAAACGTGTCGGTGTGGCATCCAATTATACCCCGCCCATCTGTGCTCCTCAAGCCGCACTCTATTTCCGTTTTTGATGCCCTCTCTCCGTCATCGCGTTTGATGTTCTCCCTCCGTCATCGGGAACTCCGGCGGCGAGGAGGGAAGTCCAATCCGTATCTTCTCGATACGGCATTCTTCAATCCCGCCGTAAAGGGGTAGGAGAGAACTGACGCCTCGACTTCGCAAAACCTGTCATACTGAGCGTAGAACTCTTTATTCTCAGGAGTTACGCAAACCTACCGCCTCTGTCCTTCTGACTCACTCCTGTCAATCTGTTTCTACGTCCGGCATCTCTCATTCGGACTCTCCCATCTGTCATTCTGAGCGCAGCGAAGAATCTGCGTGTAGAGAGGTGGAGGAAACGCAGATTCTTCGCTGCGCTCAGAATGACAGATGGCGTGAGTCGTTCCTCTGAGAAGGGCATGGAAATGCGCTCAGAAGGACAGGTTCTACAAAGGTGATGCGTCAGTCCTCATCCTGTCTTCTCCGCTTACGTCAGTTCTGTTGAGCAATATACGAGGGGAACGGCTCTAAGGAAGGAGATCTCCCTTGAATCACTATCGTGTTACCAAAGTTCATACGTGCCGCGCGCCATGGATGCGCCGGATGGGGGCTCTGGCGGGGCTTCTCGCTCTCGCGCTGCTGTCGTCCACGGCCCGCGCGCAGACGACGATGCCCCAGCTCTTCCTCAATGAGATCGTCGGCGGGCTGAACGCCCCCATCTTTCTTACTGCGCCCGCCAACGACTCCCGCCTCTTCATCGTGGAGCGACCCGGACGGATCCGAATCTTCGAGAACGGCGTGCTCCTCCCGACCCCGTTCCTCAACATCACCGGCAAGACCGACACCACCGGCGAAGGCGGGCTCCTCAGCTTCGCCTTCCACCCAAAATATGCGGAGAACGGACACTTTTACGTCAACTACACCACGCCGGGAGCGAGGGCGTCGAGGATCGAGCGGTACACCGTTTCCCCCACCAACCCGAACGTCGCCGACCCCGCCTCCGCCAGGCTGATCCTGCAGATCGACCAGCCGTTCACGAACCACAACGGCGGACTCAACGCCTTCGGGCCGGACGGCAAGCTCTACATCGCGATGGGCGACGGCGGCAGCGCCAACGATCCGCAGAACAACGCGCAGAACCGCGCCAACCTGCTCGGGGACATGCTCCGCATCGACGTGGACAACGGCGACCCGTACGCGATCCCGGCGGACAACCCGTTCGTGGGCCAGGCGGGCATCCGTCCCGAGATCTGGGCGTACGGCCTCCGCAACCCGTGGCGGTTCGCCTTCGACTTCACGGATAATCAACTCTACATCGCGGACGTGGGCCAGAACGAGTGGGAAGAGATCCACATCGAGCCGTCCACCCAGGGGGGGCAGAATTACGGCTGGAAGATCATGGAAGGCCAACACTGTTTCAGCCCCGCCTCCGGTTGCAACCAGACCGGCCTCACCCTTCCTCCCGTGGAGTACAACCACTCGGAAGGGTGTTCCATCACCGGCGGCTACGTCTACCGGGGCGAGAAGATCCCGGAAATCGCGGGGCATTACTTTTATTCGGATTACTGCAACGGCTGGATCCGAAGCTTCAAGTACGCGAATGCGGCGGTGACGGAAAAGCGCCAGTGGAGCCTGCCCAGCGTGGGGAACATCGTGTCGTTCGGGGAGGACGCGCAGAAGAACCTGTACGTGCTCTCCTTCAACGGGCGGGTGTACCGGCTGGCGAACCAGGACAACCTGAAGGGGGACGTGACCCGCGACGAGCGGGTGAACGTGACCGACGCCATCCTGGTGTTGCGGTCCTCCGTGGGCAACGCCACGCTCACGTCGATCCAGCGGACTCTGGGAAACGTCAACGGCGATGCGAACGTCGACGTCAGCGATGCCGTCCTGATCCTCCAGCATGCGGTGGGAATCATCACCCAGTTCCCTCAATAGAGGAGTCCGCATGAGAGGCAGGGTCGGTATGCGTTAGCGGCTAATAGGGCCGTCCGTTGAAGAGGCCCGGCCCGGCGACGCCTTCGATCTTGCAGACGCGGTCGTTCCCCCCGTCCGCAAGGTAGAGGGTCCCATCCGGGCCGACCTTCAGGTGACGGGGATAGGCCAGCGAGGCCTTTTCAGCAGGGCCGCCCTCGCCGTACCCGAAGAGCATCCGCCAGACCCGGCCCTTCCCGTTCCCGGCCAGCGTCGTGATCGTCCCGTCGGGTGCAACCTGTCGAACTCGGTGATTCGCCCGGTCCGCGATGAACAGGTGGCCTGCCCCGTCCACCTCCACGCCGGAGGGGCCATGCAATTGGGCGAGGAGGGCGGGTCCGCCGTCGCCGGAAAAGCCCGGTGTCCCGTTCCCGGCGACCGTCGTGATGATCCCCTTCCGGTCCACCTTCCTCACCCGGTGGTTCTCCTCGTCGGCGATGTAGAGATCCCCTTTCGCATCGAAGACGACGCTGTTGGGCAGCGACAGGGAGGCCGCCGTTGCGGGTCCGCCGTCGCCGGAAAACCCCTGCTTCCCGTTCCCCGCGACCGCCGTGAGGATCCCTTTCGGGTCCACTTTCCAGATCCGGTGGTTCCACGAGTCCGCGATGTAGAGGTTCTCGTCCCGGTCCAGCGCGACATCGAACGGGTAGCCGAGGGATGCGCGAACCGCAGGGATGCCGTCTTTGGAAGCGCCCGTGCCTCCGTTTCCCGCCACGGTCGTCAGCCGCCCGTCGGGGGTGAGCTTGCGGACCCGGTGATTCCCCCCGTCGGCGATGTAGAGGTTTCCCGCCCGGTCCAGCGCGATCCCGTTCGGCTGGTTCAGGCCGGTGTTCAGCGCCGGGCCGCTCTCCCCCGTAAACGTCCCGGCGGGAGCGCCGTTCGTCTCTCCCTGAATGACGCCCGTCCCCGCCAGCGTGGTGATCTGGCCCTGGGGGTCCACTTTACGGATGCGCTGGTTCCAGGAGTCTGCGAAGTAGAGGTTGCCCTGAGGGTCCACGTCTACGCCGCAGGGGGAGTAGAGCTGCGCGGCCGGGGCCGGGCCGTGATCGCCGGAGAAGCCTTCGGAGCCGGTCCCGGCGACGACCTGGATGGTGGGCGAGGAAGGATCGGTAACGCGACACCCCGGAAAGAGGCTTCCGATGGCTAAGAGGAGCGGGAGGAAGCGAACGGGACGATACACCCCGTTAGCCCAGACGGGCGGACTGCTCTTCATGCAGATGCAGTACCTTGCCCAGGGAGCGCGAGGCCTGGAAGCCCCACCCCTTTTTCTCCTGCTTCTCGCTCCGGCTCGGCTCCGGGGTTTCGGTGGCCTGCTCGGGGTTCTCGTCGCTCGGCTTATGGAGGAGCCCGGCTTTCTGAATAGCCTCGGCGGCCTCGGCGATCCTGCCGAGCTTGATGCAGGCCAGCCCCAGGTAGTGGTGGGCGGCCTGATGGTCCGGGCGAAGCGTCAGGTAGCGGGTGAAATGGTTGGCCGCTTCGGAGTAGTTGCCGATCTTGAGGTAGCCGTACCCGGCCAGGAAGAGAGCGCCGTCGTGGTCGGGATTCAGCAGCAGCGCCCGCACGCACGCGCCGACGGATTCGTGAAAGTTCTTCAGGCTTCCGTACACGTAGCCGAGATTATAAAGGGTGGGGGGATGATCCGGCCTCAGGCAGACTGCCGATTCCAGAGCGTCGCGGGCCTCCTCGAAGCGCTGAAGCTGGATATAAGCGAATCCCAGGTTCCCGTAACTCGTGACGTGGTCGGGTACCAGCTCCACCACCCGGCGGTACGCCTGCGCGGAGTCTGCGTACCGGCCCTGCCACATGTAGAGGTTCCCCAGGAAGTAGTACCCGTTCGGGTCGTACGGGTTTTGCGCCACCCGCCGCTGATAGAACCGGATGCCCAGATTGCGGAGCATCGGCGTGGTGCCCATCGGCGTGGTGGATCCCAGGCGCATGAAGACGCCGTCCAACATGGATTGAGGATTTGGCTTTCGTTCCGGCACCGGAATGACGCTGTGTTTTTTCTGTATCACTTCTTACCCGTCCCCTCGAAAACCCTCGCCATGGGTCATGGCGGATCGGCGTGACCCACTCTATCCTTATATACCATAGAGCTATCCGTTAGCCAGGAAGTGCGAAAATTCCTTCGCGAATCTCGCATCTTTCATGTGCCCTTCCTCCCTGGCGTTTGTGCAAAAGGAATTCTCTGGAATCCCGTTGACTCGGTGGGGTTTCCGCCCTACCATGAGCCTACTTCTAGGACGGACTCGACGATGATGACCTCA
>JAHWJO010000429.1 GCA_019348365.1 Armatimonadota bacterium
GTGGCCCTCACCCCCGGCCCCTCTCCCAATTCTGGGAGAGGGGTGACTTTTCATGTCATGAATTCCTTCGGAGGCAGGCTCTCAGGAGTAACGTTCGGATCCGGGTACCGTATCCGGAAGTATTCGGGAGTACCGAACGGACCCGAGTACGTGCTGTTCAGAACGGTACCAAATCCTATTCTTCCCTTAACGTCACTCCTTCGGCTCCCCTCTCCCAATTCTGGGAGAGGGGCCGGGGGTGAGGACCACTCCTACTCCCTGCACCCGACCCCCTACTCCCTATCTCAAGCCGGGGGTGAGGGCGACTCCCCGACTCTCCGACCCATGACTCACAGACTGATCCTCAGACGCTGGGCTGGATCAATCCGTAATCCCCGTCGTTCCGGAGGTAGAGGACGTTGATCTGCTCGGTTTCGGAGTTGAGGAAAACGAAGAAATCATGCCCCAGCAGCTCCATCTGATCCGCCGCTTCCTCCGGGGAGGTGGGTTTGAGGCTGATCTGCTTGGTCCGCACGATCCGGCCCTCTTCGAGGGGGTCGGTGATCTCGTCCCCGTTCTCCATGCGCTGCTGATTGATCATTTCCGCCGCCGCGCGATTCGCCGCCATGTCCTTGGCGCGCGGGTCGTGGGTGCGGTCCTTCAGCTTCTCGTGGAAACGGCGGAGCTGCTTTTCCATCTTCTTCGAGACCAGATCGATGGATTCGTACATGTCCAGGCTGCGCTCCTGGGCGCGCAGCTCCACGAGGTCGCTGTGAAGGTTGATCTCCGCCGACTGCCAGCCTTTCTGGCAGACGAGCGTCACCTGTACGGTCTGAATGCGGTCCAGGTACTTTTCAAACTTGTTGACCTTTTCCTCGACGTGGCTGCGAATCCCCGGCGTGATGTCCAGGTGCTTTCCCCGCACTTGTATCTGCATGCGCGCGCTCCTTCCTTCCATGGCGATGCATCAACGACCGTGATGGGAAACCGGCGGCCCCTCTAGATTCTCGTTGCATGGCCCGGTAATTCTCCGGCTCGCACGCGCTCTGACGAGAACCGCTCGATTGGATGCCTCAAAGAAGACGGAACCCCGATGGAGAGCCACCGAGGTTCGCGTTGATGGATGGAGATGGATCGGAGAGATTCACGCTAAGAGTGAAACGGTTCTCTCTCGATGGCTGTCGTGCATGCATCGGATCCCCTCCCGCAAGAATGAGTTTCACAAACTCATTCGTTACGGAAGAGAGTTCCGAGCGTTAGGGAGAGACGTTCCGAGTCACCTGGGCCGCTTGTGGCCCGCGCTCGCTCTCGATCATCTCAAAGTCCACGTCTTCGCCTTCTTTCAGGAGTCGGTATCCGGTTTCCTGAATGGCCGAGTAGTGTACAAAAATGTCTCGCTGTCCTTCCAGGCTGATAAAGCCGTAGCCTTTTTCAGCGTTGAACCATTTGACTGTCCCTCTCAAAGCCGTGTTCTCCCTCTCTATGCCTTGTAGCATGAAATACAGGCGCGACCAAACGCCTTTGGTGTGGGGAGTGTAACATGGAGCAACCGGGCGTGTCAACGATCTCCCCGAGGAGTTCGTTCGCGATGGTGAACGCGATTCCTCTTTTTGGAGGAAGGATCGCCCGAATTCTCTTCACGGCCTTGTTTTTTTCATCTCCATTCTGCTAAAGCGCTTCGGTCTTCCGGCTGCATGAGGGGACTTTGCAGCCCTTCCCGACCGCACTACAGTTATTTATCCGCGAACGCCTCCCCTTAAACGAAACGGGGAGACGACCTGGCGATCTCCCACAGAAAGGACTCTCCATGACTCAACTCCTGCTGATCCGGCACGGCCAGACGACCTGGAACGCCGAGCGCCGTCTGCAAGGCCAACAGGACGCGCCCCTCACCGAAGAGGGCATCCGGCAGGCTCATGCCGCTTCGGGCCGACTTGCTACCACTGCTTTTACAGCAATCTACACGAGCGATCTGGGGCGCGCGGCTCACACGGCGGAGATCATCAACGTCCCCCATCGGCTGGAGCTCCGGCAGCGGGCGGACCTGCGCGAGGTGGACCTGGGAGCCTGGGAAGGGAAAACCGCGAGCGAACTGGAGCGGAATGAGACGGAAGCCGATTTGCTGGCGAAATGGCGGGAGGATTCGGTGGCGAACCGGCCCCCCGGAGGTGAGCGGCTGGAGGAGTTACAGGCGCGCGTGATCCGCGCCCTGGAAGGGATCGCCGGCGCGCATCCGGACGGACGGGTGGCGGTCGTCACTCATGGGGGAGTGATCAAGGCGGCGGTCTCGTGGGTGCTGGGGCTGCCGCTGGGGAACCAACGCCGCTTCGAGATCGGGAACGGCTCGATCACCCGGTTGCATCTGGAGCCGGGGCGCTCGTTGCTGGTTACATTGAACGATCTCTCTCACTGGGAAGGCGAGTGAGGAGACGTTGCATGGTTCGTTCAGCGATTCAACCGATCAGGAGATGAACCGGGCCAGCTCCAGGTCTTCGTACGCTTCAACCAGCTCTTTCACGATGCATTCCAGGGTGGTCATACTCATCGCCACGCAGTAAAGATTGGTGTCGCGGTCCAGGCACACGGTATCGATCTTTTCAGCCGCCCGGTTCATCACGTAAGTGGCATCGGGGCTGCGTCGGCACCAATCGAAGAATAGCTTCCACTGTTGCGGCTGATGAAGCAGGACGCTGAACTCTTTCGCATCGACGACTTCCAGCATATGTTTGATCACTTCGGAGTGTAAATTCGGCATGGTGAATCCTCTAGAAGGCAGGCACTTCAACATACCTCGTTCTTCCCCGGAATCACCTCCTCGAAACGCTGTCAGGACGGCGCTTCGGAATCGATCTTCTCTCCCTCTTACGCCCGTCGCTCGACCTGTGATAGAATGGGCACGGAGCGCTGCACGCATGTCGTGTGCGAAGTATCTTTAACCCGGGTCGAAGCGCGTACGGGCCGCCTATCCCTGCCCCGTTTTACCCTTTCCACCGAAGAGGGGAGGCCGGTTGAATTCCACCAATCACAAAAAGCCGTTGGAAGAAGCGTTATCGGCGACGGCGCAGCAGCTCATGGCCGCCGTGCAGGCGAACGCGGACCTCGGGAGAGAGCTCAACCGCAAGCAACGGGAACGCTCGCGGGAAGATGCCGTCATCGAAGCCGCGCGCGTCCTGAAAACGGCGTACCTGGCTTACGAGGAGCGCCGCAACCTGCTGGAAGAGATGCGCATTTCGCCCAAGGAAAAAACCAACGCGCTGGAGCCGTACCGTTCGGAAGTGCATGCGGCCCGGAACCGGTTATTCTCGGCGCTGGAAGACCTGGATCGTTCGGCGAGCGCAAGCGGGGATCCGGGGGTGAACAGCGGTGGATGACGAGGCGGTGAGGGCGGAGATCATCGAGGCCGCGCTGGCATGGGCGCAGGCGAAACGAGAATGGGAAGCCAGTTCCCGCGAGCTCTCGCGTCCGGCGAATTACGGCGAGCTGAAAGGCAACGTTCGGAAAGCCGAACGGAATCTGATGAAGAAGATCCAGGCGCTGGAATCGGAAGCGTCCTCCGACCGCCCGGAGACCGAAACGGCATCTTAAACATCAGGTGTGAGAGCCCGGCGAATAAATTCGCGGGCAACAACGGCGCAAAGTCGGCCTGCGCCGACTTCAGGCCTATCCTCTTTCGATATAAGTCACATACAAGCTGATCTTGAAATCCTCGTAGGGGACTTCGTACTTTTGGTGCCGCGTACTCATTCACCCGGCTCTCACCCCCGGCGTTTCATCTATTTCGGGTACAAGAGAACAGCCCTGGGAACCATTTCCCCAGGGCTGTTTCATTTTTGACTCTGATATTGTGAGGCCGGATCACCGGGCTTCGGGGTTGACCCCAATGGTCACCCGGGACCAGGCTCCGTTGCCTCGGGGAAGGCTGGCCCGCACCACGTAAGCTTCGCCGGCTCTCACCTTCTCCATCGCGGCTCGGAACTCCGCCAGGGTCCTCACCGGCGTCCCGTTCACGCTGTGGATCACCGCGCCCGCAGCGAGACCGGCTTCCGCCGCCGCCGAACCCGCTTCCACTCCGGTCAGGAGCACGCCCGCCTGTCCGACGGACTGCCGCTGGGCGGGAGTGAGGCCCCGGACGGTCAACCCGTTGCTCCTGGCCGTCTGAGGCGTGGCTTCCTCCCGGGGAGTAGGAGCCGGGTTCCGCGATCCGCTCCCCAGCTGCTGCAGGGTCTCTTCATCGGCCCGCTTCTCGGTCCGGACGGTCACGGTCATCTCTTTGCGGTTCCGCATGAGCCGGACCCTCACGTCCCGACCGGGCGGGGTGTTGCCGACCTGCGCTGATAGCTCCTTGAACGAGTTCACCGGCGTGCTGCCCCAGTGGGTGATGACGTCTTCCGACTGGATGCCGGCCTTGGCCGCCGGGCTGTCGGGGATCACGTCGTCCACGAAGGCGCCGCGCTCCACGCCGAACGCTTTGGCAAGGGCCGGGCTGATCTCCTGGTTCGCTCGGCTCGTGTT
>JAHWJO010000430.1 GCA_019348365.1 Armatimonadota bacterium
GAGGGCCCCTGCCTGCTGCCCGCTGCCTTCTGCCTACTGTTACAGGCATCAGCCGCGAATCTGCGCCCGGACGAACTCCGGGGCCTGCGCCATGGCTTCTTCGATGCGGGAGGCCTCTTTCGCCGCGCCCTGCGCGAATTCGGGCCGCCCGCCGCCCCCGCCGCCGGTCGCCTTCGCCACCTCGCGGACGAGGTTCCCCGCGTGGAGGCCCCGCGCCTTCAGGTCGTCGGTGACCTTGCTGATGAGGGGGCTCTTGCCGTTCCCCTTCCCCGCCAGCAGCACCACGGCGGAGCCGAGCCGGTCCGTCACCGCGTCCGCCAGCGATTTCAGCCCTTCCGCGTCCATGTTCGGCACGGTGGCGATGACGGCGGGCACACCCTCGATCTCCTGCTTCTGCGCGAGCAGCCCGTCGAGCGAGCCGACCGCGCTCTTGCGCTCCAGGTCCGCGACCTGCCGTTCCAGCGTCCGGACCGTGCCCTGGAGCCGCTCGATCCGGGGCACGACTTCCGAGGGGGAGGTCGCCAGCGCCGCCGACACCGCCGCGAGGGACGCCTGCGACTCCTGCAGGGCGCGGAGGGATTCGAGGCCCGTCACCGCCTCGATCCGCCGGATGCCCGACCCGACGCTCGACTCGGAGGTGATCTTGAACAGGCCGATCCAGCCGGTCTGCTCGACGTGGGTGCCGCCGCACAGCTCCAGGCTGAAGTCGCCGATCCGCTGGGTGCGGACCTCCGCGCCGTACTTCTCCCCGAAGAGCGCCATCGCGCCTTCCGCAAGCGCGTCGGTATAGCTGAGGAGCCGGAATTCGACGTGAACGTCTTCGAGGATCTTCCGGTTCACCAGATCCTCGATCCGCCGGATCTCGTCGGGCGCGACCGCCGTGAAGTGGCTGAAGTCGAAGCGAAGGGTGTCCGGCCCGACGAGGGAACCCGCCTGCGCCACATGCGAGCCGAGGGTAACTCGCAGCGCCGCCTGGAGCAGGTGGGTCGCGGTGTGCGCCCGCCGGATCGCCGCGCGGCGGTCGGTGTCCACGCTCGCGCGGACCGCATCGCCGGGTTCGAGGTCGCTCGCGGGGTCCTCCATCATGTGGACCCACACGTCGCCCTGCTTTTTGGTGTCCGCCACGCGGTAGCTCCTGCCGCTCTTTGGAGACGTGATCGTGCCGGTGTCGCCGACCTGCCCGCCCGATTCGGCGTAGAAGGGGGTGCGGTCCAGGACGATCTCCATCCCGCCGTTCAGCGCCATAAGGACGTTCGCGTCGCTCTCCAGGCAGTCGTAGCCGAGGAATTCGGTGGCGGGAAGGCCGCGCGTCCCGGCCCCGCCCATCACGTCTTTCGTGGCGACGGCCTCCTGGCTGCGCCGCCGCTGCTCCTCCATGACCCGGTCGAAGGCGTCCGCGTCGAGGGTGTAGCCGCGTTCCTCCGCGATCTCGCGGGTGAGGTCTACGGGAAAGCCGTAAGTGTCGTAGAGTCGGAACGCATCCTCGCCGCTGATGACGCGCCCGTCCCCGGACGCGGCCCCCTTCTCTTCCCGCTGCGCGATGATCGCGTTCAGGCGGCGGATGCCCTCCTCCAGCGTGCGGAAGAAGGCCTCCTCCTCGCCCTGCATGACGCGGGTGATGTACTCCTGCCGCGCCTTCAGCTCCGGGTAGCCGGGGCTCATCGTCTGCACCACGATCTCAACGAGCTTGTAGAGGAACGGCCCATCGATCCCCAGCACCTTGCCGGTGCGCGCCGCGCGGCGGATGAGCCGCCGCAGGACGTACTCGCGGCCTTCGTTGCCGGGGGTGATGTTGTCCATGATCATGAACGACGAGGAGCGGACGTGCTCCGCGATGACCCGCCGCTGCCGCAGCGTCTCCGGCGAGTCGGTCCCCACCATGGCCGAGACCGCGTCGAGGATAGGGCGGAGCACGTCGGTCTCGTAGACGTTGCGGGTGCCGTTGTAGACGCACACGAGCCGCTCGAAGCCCATGCCCGTGTCGATGTTCTTCGAGGGGAGCGGCCCGTACGAGCCGTCCTCGTTCTTGCGAAGCTCGGTGAAGACGTGGTTCCAGACTTCGAGGAACCGTTCGGAGCCGCAATCGCAGCCGGGGTTGCAGTCGGGGCCGCAGCCCTCCTCCTCGCCCCAGTCGAAATGGATCTCGGAACAGGGGCCGCACGCGCCGGTTTCGCCGACGGGACCCCAGAAGATCTCCTCCATCTCCAGCTTGACGATGCGCTCCTCCGGCATGCCCAGCTCGCGCCAGATCGCGTACGCCTCGTCGTCCTCTTTGTAGAGGGTGCACCAGAAGCGGTCTTTCGGGAGTCCGAGGGTTTCGGTGAGGAACTCCCAGCCCCAGGTCAGCGACTCGCGCTTGTAGTAGTCGCCGAAGGAGAAGTTGCCGAGCATTTCAAAGAGGGTGAGGTGGGATTCGTCGCCCACGTTTTCGAGATCGACGGTGCGGGCGCAGCGCTGGCAGGTGGTGACGCGCGGGGCGGGCGGGGTCTCGATCCCCTCGATGCTGCCCCGGAACGGGACGACGCCCGCGCTGGTGAGCAGCAGGGAGGGGTCCGTGGGCACAAGCGAGATGCCGGGGAGCACCTTGTGGCCCTTGCTCGCGAAAAAGTCCAAAAACGCCTGTCGGATTTCGTTGCCGGTCATGGTCAGGATTCCCGTATATTCCAGAGGGCGCGTTCGCCCGTAATGGTAGTCAAATGAAGGGGTGCGGGGGACCGGGAGATCCCGGTGGCGCGGCGGGTCCGCCGAACTAGATTGTAACAGGGAACGGCGGGAATGGGGAGGCGCGCGGGAGGGTTCTCCGCGCGGGGCCGCGCTAGAGCGGGGAGGAGCCGGAGGCGGTGGGTCGGAGCGCCGCCTGTGTCTCTCCGGCGAACGCTCCTGCCTCCTTTGCGTAGAATCGTTGAGGGGAGGGCGTGAACAATGGCGGTTCCGTTCCTGGCGAGGAGGTGAACTCCACATCTAATCTGCGCATCGTCATGATTATAAGGAAAATCAGAGGGGAACGCTAACGGACGGCCCCGAACGAATCTTCCGGCTCCGGGATTGATTCGATCTACCGGAGCGTCAGGTGAACCGGCACAGGTACCACGGCCCTTTCAGATGCACGGCCCCGATCATCGGCTCCTCAAAAAGACCCAGGGTGCTGGGAAGATTGGGGTCGTTGGAGAAGTGTTGCGCTTCCCAGGTGGCTTCGGCCTTCATCACCATCCCCGTGGGGTCGTAGACGATGGCCCAGTAGTTGTCCGAAAAACCGCCGGGCTGCACGAAAGCCACCCGCAGCGGCGGACCCGGATTGATCATGCACTCCTGCCCGCCGATGTATTCTCTCCCCTTCTCTCGGTATCCCCGGAATTGAGCGACCATGGGCTCGTAATGATCGGCCTTGAGGCGGGCGCGGACGGTGAAGAGCCAGAATCCACCGCCCATCCAGACGAACCCGGCGGCAAGGAGGGGAATGAGGAGGGAGACGGCGGGAGCAACCTTTCTCGGCTGCGTGAAGAGCAGCGAAACAGACCGTATCACGAGAACGATCCCGGCGATCAAGAGCGCCAGCCACCATAAAAAGATGAGGATGCTCAACAGCCCGCCGATCTCGCTTTGAAAGAAGAGGCTCAAAAGCAGGAGGACGAGCCACGAGAGGCTCTTTTTAAGCAGATTTATTTCCGTCGCTGTCACCCTTCACCTCCGGCTCACGTCAAAGGAATGAATGGCCGTTCCGAACCGTGAATTCGGGCCAGAACGATCAAAGGGTTTCGATTCACTTCTCTGCCATCGTCGCATCCAGCAGGGTCCGATAGACATGGCGGTTCGGCTGGTAATAACGGAAGAAAGGCGCGTCGTCGTTTTGCAGCCAGCGAGAAAGAGCCGCCGCTACCCCCGCCGACCGGGAAACGCCGCCCTCGCACTGGCAGACGATGAGCCGGGCTTCCCCGAGGTGCCGCTTCACGAATTCCACAATGGCGCGGGCATCTTCCGGTGTCAGGAGCGCCCGATCCGGGAGTGGGACCTCCGCATCGTGGAACTGCAAACGGAGAATTCCCAGGCGATGAGGACTCTCCGGATAGCGGGCCTCCGGCGCTCGGGGCTCGGTGATGGAGATGATGATGTGAGGGACAGAAGGCAGCAGGCGCATAGCCCCAGCGCGACCGATCACCTGAAAGCTCACCACTGGGCCTTCAATCACTTCGCGATAGATAGAGTCCATTCTTTTCCACGTCCAACTCGAATCGGAAGCGAGGGAGAGAGTAACAGATGAAATTCCATCTTATTCCCTTCACTCTGATATAATTTCAGTATACAAGAACCTTATCCCGACCCCTGGAGGCGACATCCCGTGGACATCCTCACTCCCCCCTGCACCCGCCGCCTGCTGCTGAAAGGCGCGGCCCTCGGCGCGGCGGCCCTCCTGGCGCCCGGCACGAACGCGGAAGAGTTGACCCGCACCCCCCGGCAGACCGAAGGCCCCTTCTACCCCGAAAAGCTG
>JAHWJO010000431.1 GCA_019348365.1 Armatimonadota bacterium
AACGGATGGGAACGTTCAACGTTCAACCCCTAACGCTAAGATACAAGGGCGACTCCCAGCTGAAACACGAACCCGGAGGCCCAAAAACTAAACAGGGCGGTCCAGTGGTGGACCGCCCTACTATTATACTCAACCCGTTCCGTTGCCTCGAACGCTACGAGGACGGGGTTTTCGTCTTGCGGGTCGTCGTTTTGGCGCCGCCGCCGGATTTGGCGGTTCCGCTCGCTTTTGCCTTCGAGCCGGTCGCCCTTGTTTTGGCGGCTGTTTTGGATGCGGCGGCTTTCGGCTTCGCTTTGGACGCGCCGTTGCCGTTCGCTTTGCCCTCGACTTCCGGCCCCTCGGTGTCCGGGTCCGTCAGCGGGTTCGCAAACGTCTTCGCCTGCACGGTCGGGCACTCGCGGTTGGTGCATTCCTTGCCCGTCACCCGCCCGCGCCACACCTTCTCGCCCATCGGATAGCCGCAGGTCTCGCACTTCTCGATCTGCGAGGGCCGGTTCCACGAGACGAAGTCGCAGTTGGGATACTGGTTGCAGCCGTAGAAGACCCGACCCTTCTTGCTTCGCTTCTCCAGGATCTCGCCGGGGCAATCGGGCTTGGGGCAAAACACGTCCAGCTTCTGCGACGGCGTGGGCATGATGTGGCGGCACTCCGGGAACCCCGAGCACCCCAAAAACGGCCCGAACCGGCCCGACCGCTCGACCATCATCCGCCCGCAGTCGGGGCAGGGGATGTCCGTCATCACCGGCTCGATCTTCACCCGCTCCATCTTTTCGGACGCTTCCTCAAGCTGGTCCTCGAACGGGCCGTAGAACGCTTCGAGGAGCTGCACCCAGTTCTCCTCGCCCTCTTCCACGTCGTCGAGCTTGTGTTCCACGTCCGCCGTGAACTCCACGTTCATGATCTGGGGGAAGAACTTGACGAGCTGATCCGTCACGACGAACCCCAGCTCGGTCGGGTGGAACCGCTTCTCCTCCAGGTTGGCGTACCCGCGCTCCTGGATCGTCCCCATGATCGAGGCGTAGGTGCTAGGCCGCCCGATGCCGAGCTCCTCCAGCGTCTTCACGAGCGTGGCTTCGGAGAAGCGGGGCGGCGGCTCGGTGAAATGCTGCCTGGACAGCAATTCGATCAGCCGCAACAGCTCGCCTTCGGAGAGGTCGGGAAGCTGGTTGCGAAGCTCCTCCTCCTCCGGGGTCGCCGTCGGATCGTCCTTGCCCTCGGTGTACACCGCCGTGTAGCCCGCAAACCGCATGACCGAGCCCGATGCGCGGAAGAGGCACTCCCCGGCCTGGATGTCCACCGTCGTCACGTCGAAGCGCGCCGGAGCCATCTGGCTCGCGACGAACCGCTGCCAGATCAGGGTGTAGTGGCGGGGCTGGTCGTTGCTGAGAACCGGCTTCATCTCGTCCGGGGTGCGGAACACCGACGTGGGCCGGATCGCCTCGTGGGCCTCCTGCGCCGCCTTGCCGCTCTTGTAGGTGCGCGGCTTCTCCGGCAGGTACTCCTTCCCGTACTGCTTCTCGATGAACGCGACGGCGGCTTCCTGCGCTTCGTTCGCGATACGGGTGGAGTCGGTGCGCATGTAGGTGATGAGGCCGACACTCCCCTCCTTGCCGAGGTCGATTCCCTCGTAAAGTTGCTGCGCGACGGTCATGGTCCGCTTGGCGCTGAAGCCGAGCTTGCGGGCCGCTTCCTGCTGAAGCGTGCTCGTGATGAACGGGGGCGCGGGGTTCTTCTGGCGCTGACGTTTCTTGACGGAGAGTACGCGATACTCCGCGCCTTCCAGCGCCTTCAGCACGTCGTTCACCGATTCTTCGTTAGGAAGCTCGACCTTCTCGCCCCGCCGCTCGATGAGACGCGCCTCGAAGGGCCGCTCCACGTCATGCGGGTTCAGCCGCGCGGTGATCGTCCAGTACTCCACCGGCACGAACGCCTGGATCTCCCGCTCGCGGTCGCAGATGAGCCGCACGGCGACGGACTGGACGCGTCCAGCGCTCAGGCGGCCCTTCACCTTCTTCCAGAGCAGCGGCGAGAGCTTGTAACCCACCAACCGGTCCAGAATCCGGCGGGCCTGCTGGGCGTTCACCCGGTTGTAGTCGATGGAGCGGGGGTGTTGGAGGGCATTCTGTACCGCCTGCTGCGTGATCTCGTTGAACTCGATCCGCTTCGGGTCCTTCAACTGTAATTCTTCCGCCAGGTGCCACGCGATGGCCTCGCCTTCGCGGTCGGGGTCGGACGCGAGATAGACCTCGTCCGCGCGGGATGCGGCGGACTTCAGGTCCTTGAGGGTCTCTTTACGATCCCGGAGGGAGATGTATTTCGGCTGGAACCCGTGCTCGACATCGACGCCCAACTGGCTCTTGGGGAGATCGCGGACGTGGCCCATGGAGGCGCGCACGTCGAAACGGTCGCCCAGGAATGTCTTGAGCGTCTTCGTTTTTGCCGGGGACTCCACGATAATGAGCGATTTAGCCATGCGACTCCCTTTTCGCCATAACGGCGATCTCCGCCCCTTCAGCCCGACGGCTGCGGTTGCGGCTTATGAAAAACGTCATTGGAACGATATGCAACAATCTAGAGTAAGTAAATGGAGGAGGGTTCGAGGACCCCTTAACCGGTGAAGAGTTAGCGATTGATAACGGCTGCTCTATCCTTACAGGGGCATGAAAACCATGTAGCCGTGCCTCGGTGCAGAGGATTATAGCCTACCCTCTCCGGAGGGACAAGGAGGGGAAAACCGGTCCCGAACATCTTTTACCACACCTCCACGGTTTCAACCGCTTCTGTCCCTTCCTTTTGTATTGTGGTTGCGAATTCACTCTTCG
This sequence comes from Armatimonadota bacterium, assembly GCA_019348365.1. Lineage (GTDB taxonomy): Bacteria > Armatimonadota > DTGP01 > DTGP01 > JAHWJO01 > JAHWJO01. The sequence continues at coordinate 2,823 of JAHWJO010000431.1, forward strand.
CTAGTGGAAGGCCAACGGGCCTGTTTTACAGACCTGTTTGTGATTCGGCGGCTGACCGTATCCCTTCGGGGGCAGATCCGATGCAGAAGCGATACGCAGATTCCTCGCCATGACGGCCCATGAGCGAGACGGCCCCCGGCTTCGGAGGGTTCCCCGCAGCCCAAAATTGAGACGCAAAAGTCAATGCGGACCCATAAAATCGCGGATCTTGCAGACGCGAGAGTATATCACTCATAATGTATGTGATGTATGAAAAGTATGAATTCTTACCTTTTGAGGTCCTTCATGCCCGATTCAGATAACCGCTGCTCCATAGAAAATATGTTTTTCGGGACGGTCACCGTCGGGGAGCGGGGGCAGGTGGTCATCCCCGCCGAAGCGCGGAAAGCGTTCGGGATCGAAACCGGGGACAAGCTGCTCGTCTTCGCGCACCACGAGCATGGCGTGTCGCTCGTCAAGATCGACGCCGTCCAGCGGTTCGTGGACGTGCTCCGCGAAACCATCGAGCGCGCCGGGGATTCCCCTTCCGAACAACCGGAATAGACCGGTGCGTGTGGATCGACCTGTCCCCCTCTGCCGCCACCCATTCCACAGCGTTTGGATCGAGGGCTGACTCGAAGACGAAACCCCCTGTTAGATCCCGCCGCATCGCCGCGTAGTCTTGTTATAAGTTTCACTAACTAATTTCATTTCTTTAGAACGGTAGGAGACACCCGTGAGGTTTGCTCAAGAACGGTTTTGGGTAAAACCGCTGATTCAATTGAATATGTTGTCCCTCGTCGCCGGTGTTGCGGCTCCGGGCCTGGCACGCGCTCAGGAAGCTCCGGCCAGCGATCCGGCCCCTGTGGCGACGGAGAAGGCCGCGCCTGCCGCTACGAGCGGAGTCGCCCCGTCCCCGGCGGGTCGGGGAGTCGTTGCGCCCCTGCCTTCGGTCGTTGCCCCGCCCGCCGCCATCCGTCCCAATCCCGCCGGGGAGCCCGTCCGCCTCACCCTTTCCGACGCCCTGAACCTCGCGCTGGAGGAGAATCCGGGCGTGGGCGCGGTGGAGGACCGGATCGCCGGCGCGCGGGCGCGGGCGGACGCGGCCCGGGCCCTCCTGGACCCGAACGTCAGCGCGACGGGAACGCTCACCCGGCAGGGGCCGATCTCGACGATCACGTTTCCCGGACAGGCCGGCCAGCCCCCGCAGACGATCACCCTCGGCAAGCCGTACACCAAAACCGTCTCGGTCAACGCCCGCAAGCCGTTCGACCTCTCCGGCGAGGTGCGCGTGCAGCGCGACATCGCCCAGCGGGGGATCACCTCGGCGGAGCTCGATCTCGCGCGGGCGGAGAACGACCTGCTGCTCTCGGTCTATAACGCTTTCTACGGCGTGCTCCGCTCCGACCGATTCGTGAACGTGGCGGAGGAGGCGGTCGCGGCAGCCCAGGAGCAATTCCGCGTGGCGGAGGTCTCCTACCGGGAAGGGGCGCTCGCGCGGTTCGACGTGACCCGCGCCGCCGTGCAGGTGGAGAACCTCCGCCAGAACCTCGTCACGGCCCAGAAGAACGCGAGCCTTGCCCGCGCCCAACTGCTGAACGCGCTGGGGATCGGTCCCGCCACCCCGATCGAGCTCGTGCCGGTGGATCTCCCCGAATCGATCGGGGCTCCTTCCCTTCTC
>JAHWJO010000432.1 GCA_019348365.1 Armatimonadota bacterium
GCGGCCTTATCGCCCTTGGCGAATACGGCCACCCGGCGGGACTTGCCCGTTCCGTGGGGCAGCGTGGTGGTGCCACGGACGACCTGGTCGCCGTGGCGGGGGTCCACGCCGAGGCGGACGGCGACGTCCACGGTTTCGTCGAACTTGGCGCTCGCGATCTGCTTGACGAGACCTACGGCCTCCTCCGGCGTGTAATCGCGGACCGCATCGACTTTCGTCGCCAGCTCCCGATAACGCTTTCCATGCGTCGGCATTGTTAACTCCTTAGGGATCGGTGATCGGTGGCCGGGGGTCGGTAAAGGCTTCGGGCGGACGGTACTCTCTCCGTTGTGCCGAAAACTTGACCGATCACCGACCTCCGATCACCGTCAACTGAATCTACGCAGCAACGTCGATCCCCATCGAGCGCGCGGTGCCTTCAATGATATTGCAGGCGGCGTCGATGGACGAGCAATTGAGATCGGGCAGTTTGGTCCGGGCGATCTCTTCGAGCTGCTCGCGGGTGATCGTCCCGGCCTTCAACTTTTTGTTGGTCCCCGATCCTTTATCCACCCCGGCGGCCTTGCGAAGCAGGTCCGACGCGGGCGGGGTCTTCGTGACGAAGGTGAACGAACGATCTTCAAACACGGTGATTTCCACCGGGATGATGCTGCCCGCCATCTGGGCGGTCCGCTCGTTGTACCCCTTCACGAACTCCATGATATTGATGCCGTACTGGCCCAGTGCAGGGCCGACCGGCGGTGCGGGAGTCGCTTTGCCGGCAGGGATCTGCAGCTTCACGATTCCGAGCACTTTCTTAGCCATTGAAGGTCTCCTCTTGTAGCGATCAGCCGTCAGCGATCAGATGGTATAGATGGCTTAAAGCTAATCAATGACTGCTCATCGCCAAAAGCTATTCTACTTTTTCGACCTGGTTGAATTCCAGCTCCACCGGGGTATCGCGACCGAACAGTTCGATCATCACGCGGAGCTTCTCTTTGTCCAGGTTGACGTCTTCGATCTTCCCGGTCAGGTCCGCGAACGGCCCCATCAGCACGCGCACCGCGTCGCCCTTGCTCCACCGCACCTTCGGCTGCTGAACACTCCGCTCCACGGTTTGAAGGATGTTGTTCACTTCCTCCACCGTCAGGCGGGCCGGCTTGTTGCCGGAACCGGAGGTGACGAACCCCGTCACGCCCGTGGTGTTCTTCACGAGATACCATGTCGCATCGTCGAGCGCCATTTCAATCAGGACGTAGCCGGGGAAAATCTTGCGCCGCACGGAGGTGCGCTTGCCCGCCCGGACGCGCAGCTCCTCTTCCGTGGGGACGACGATCCGGGAGATCTTGTCCTGAAGGCCGAGGGAGGCCGCTCGCCGCTCGATGTTGGTCTTGACCTTATTCTCGTGGCCGGAATACGTGTGAACCGCGTACCAGTGTCGTTCCATCCGTTCTCCAGGTCCTCCGGATCCGTGGGGAGCGCTGCCGATGAGTGACCGGCGAATGAACTCCGGACCCGTCATGGACCTCGTGTGATTAACCGATCTGTGGGCTAGCTGAGGATCGTGCGCCGCAGTAAGATCCCGAAGAAATTGTCCAAAACATAAATGAAGATGGAGACCACCACAACGACCGTCAGCACCACCGTAGTGGATTTGAGCAATTGAGTCCGGGACGGCCAGCTGACTTTATACCGCAGCTCCACCCAGGTTTCCTGAATGAATTGCTTGATCTTGCCGGAGGAGACACGGGTGGCCGGCATACGATTACTCGCCATCAGAGGATCCTTTTTAATGGAATGAAGGGGTCCGCACACTCAGGACGATTTCCCAGGCCGGAAGCAGACAGCGCATGAGCCGGAACCGGGCCTGAAGCCGTCCATAAGCCCAAAAATAAGCCCAACGCCGGGAAGGCGCTGGACCATCGGTGTCAGTTTAACACACGCCGTGAGGGGTGTCAAGCGGCGCATCGGCGCTCGGTTCAAGATCAGGTGTCCCGTCAAAGGCAGCCCGATCCCCTCCCCCTCGATCACGGCGAGGAAGCCGGAGAAGCTACCGCCGGGGCCACTCGTTTCACCATCAGCCGGTAGAAATAGTCTTTGTTCGTGCGGTTATCCGCGTCGAAGACCTCCAGAAGATAAGGGCCGTCCGCCGGGATTTTATATTCCAGCGCGCAGTCCCGGTCCTGATTATCGACGGCCACTTTTACCGACACCAGGCGCGGATCGCGCAGCCGGAGGATTGGGTCCATCCCCGACCCCGCCCGTTTCGCCAGGATCTCGAACCGCCAGACTTCCCCGGCCTTGCCCTGGATCTGATACACGTCCACGCCCTCGTTGTCCAGCTTGCCCGTGAGGGCGAACGGGGCCGCCGCCGCGAGCGGCTGGGGCTTGCGCAGGGTGTCGTTCGGCTCCTTCTCCTTGATCTCCGGGGTGGCCTCGTCGATGTAGATCTTGTTTTCGGGCTGGGTCTCGCCGTCGTGGGGGAGCTTGAAGGCGTAGCTGTCCGGCTTCAGGTCGTCGGGCGCGCTCAGCTCGATCTCGACGGCGGTGTTGCCCTTCGCCTTCTCCTCGTCCGTCTTCGGCTCCAGCTTCTCCACCTTCAGAACCTTCGCCGTGACCTTCTTATCGGTGAACTCGATTCCCTTCGGCGCGAGGTCCTGCCCCATGATCTTGAACGTGACGGTCTTGCCGTTGGGAATCCAGTACGGCTGGACGGACTTGATCTCCGGCTTGGGCTTGGGCATTTCCTGCGCCTGGAGCGGCAGGCCGCTCCCGAACAGCGCGATTCCGATTATCACTGATCCGGTATGTTTCATCTCTTTAGTTCGTCCCCTTGCCCGGTTCGACGATCATCGGTTTCGCCTCTTTGCCGAGCGCGCGGCCTTCGCCCTGAGTCCAGAGGTACACCTTGCCGTCCCCTGCTCCGGCGGCGACGGTCTGGCCGTCCGGGCTGGCGGAGACGGCGTACACCCAATCGGCCAGGGTGGGGCCGTCTTCCCTGTGCTTGTCCATCACGCGGTTCCAGACCTTGATCCGCTTATTCGACGCGCCCCAGACGAAGGTGTCCCCGTCTGCGCTGGCGGCGACGGCATTGATCACGTCCCCTTCCCCGTGCGACCGAAGCGGGTTCTCGACGGGTTGGGTCGTGACGGGCCACGCGCGGGCCTGCTTGTCCGCGCTGGCGGTGATGAGGAGGTCGTTCTTCGGGAACGTCAGGGCGGTGACGGCATCCCCGTGCCGGAAGACGGTGACGGCCCGGCTGTAGTTGTCGGTGGAGTAGAGCTTCGCGCTGCGGTCCCCGCTGCCGGAGGCGAACCATTTGCCGTCCGGGCTGTACGCCACCCCGTAGACGGGATCGGCGTGATCCTTGAGGGTCTTCGTCTCCTTGCCCGTCGCGGCATCCCAGATCTTCACGGTCTTATCGAGGCTGGAGGTGGCGAACTCCATCGCGCCGGGCTTCCACGCGATTCCGGAGATCGTGTCGGCATGTCCCTGGTAATTTTTCGGAGTCCCCCAGGCGACGGCATCCCAGACGACCAGCTCGCCCGTGGCCCCCGGCATGCCCCCGGCGGCGGCGAGATGCCTGCCATCTGAGGACCATGCGACCGCGAGCACCTGGTCCGCCGGACCGTTCAACGTGCGGAGGATCTTCCCGGTCTTCGGGTCCACGATCCGGACGGCGCGGTAGGCTCCGGCGGCAAGCTTCGTGCCGTCCGGCGAGAACGCCAGCGCCGTCACCGGGGCGTACTGCTTTACCGCGCCCACCTGCGGGACAGGGGGGATGCTCGTCGTCTTCTCCGGCTTCGTCGCGCCCGAACCGGGTTCAGCCTTCCCCTGGGTTTCCACCATCGAGTCGATCTTCCCGCCCTCGTCGATCCAGCGGCGGAAGAGGGTGATCGTCTCCATCGAGAGGGGCTTGCCGGGCGGCATGAGCGGCTTTAACTCGCCGGTCATGTATTTGATGAGCGTGCTTTCCTTGCTCTTCCCCGGCACGACCGCCTTGCCGTGCCGCCCCCCGGCAAGGAGCTTTTCGGGGGTTTCGACGCTGTAGCCCCCCGGCGCGGCGGAGCCGACGTGACAGCTCCGACATTCCTTGTTCAGGATCGGGAGGATGTCCCGGCTGAACAACACCGGCTTGGACTGCGCCGAGGTGGGAGCTGGCGCGCCCTGAAACAAAGCAACGGCGGCGATGAGCGGGAGGGGGAAGAGTAAATAACGGGAATTAAGCCGGGATATAAACATAGAATTAATGAATAACCTAACCCTCCGGCTTTCTCCCCGCGATGGGTAAGGGAGACCGAAGGTACAACATTGAGTATTGAATCAAATAGGGAGGACGATCACGGTGGGCGCGAGAGCATGAACAAAACCCCCACCCCCACCCCGTAACGGGGCGGGGATCCAAAAACCAACAAGAATCGGATCCACCAACATATAACCACAAAACAAAATAAACAAAAAAAAAAATAATAAAAAAAAAAAAAA
>JAHWJO010000052.1 GCA_019348365.1 Armatimonadota bacterium
CAAGAAGAAGCCGGGCCGACCGGCCATGCCGGACCCTCAGGCGCTGACGGCGATCTTCTACGTGCTGCGGACCGGCTGCCAGTGGGAGGCCCTGCCCCGGAGCCTGGGCGCGAAGAGCACGGTTCACGACCGTTTGAAAGAGTGGAAGAGAGCGGGCGTGTTCGAGCGGCTCTGGCAGATGGCTCTGGAGCATGATGACGAGAGGGAAGGGATCGAGTGGGAGTGGCAATCCCTGGACGGAGCGATGACCCAAGCGCCGCTCGGGGGGGGAAAAGCACGGGCAAAACCCCACCGACCGGGGGAAGCTCGGCGTGAAGCGGAGCGTGCTGACCGACGGGAGGGGCATCCCGCTGGGAGGGGCGAATCGACACGACAGCCAACTCCTGGAGGCGGCGCTTTCGAGCATCCCGGTCGAACGTCCCGACCCCACCGATCCGGACGGTCCGGCCCAGCACCTGTGCCTGGACGCGGCCTTTGACGGGGACCCGGTGCGGAAGCTCGTGGCCGCGTGGGGCTAGTGGGGCTACACGGCCCCCATCCGCTCGCGGGGGGAGGAGAAGCAACAGAAGGAGCGGGCCCCCGGCTATCGGGCCATAAGAGGGGGCGTGGAGCGAACCCACTCCTGGATGAACCGGTTCCGTCGGCTGCTGGTCCGGTGGGAGAAGAAGGAGGAAAACTACCTTGGACGGCTTCATTTTGCTCTCGCTTGGATCACCTTTCAAGCTTCAGGACTTTTCGGATAGGCTCTAACTGCCGCCGTACTCAACGCTCAACGCCCAACGCTCAAAGCCCCTCGATGAAGGCCCGCAGCTCCTCCCCCGCCAGATGGGTGATGCGGGGTCCGGGGGCCGCGATCAGGAACTCCAGCCCCAGAGAGAAGAATCTCGTGTTCTGGAGACGCTTCAGGGCCGGCACGTACGGGCTGGGCACCTTGCCCTCCGGCCAGTAGGGAAACGCGATGCAGAGGCGCCGCCCCGCTTCGAGATCGTCCGGGCGGGTGCGGGTGAGGATCGTGTAGAGGCAGCCGGAGAAGTGGACCTGGTAATGCGGCGCGTTGTTCAGGTCGCCGATGGCTTCGATGATCCATGTGGGGGACTCTCCGGGCTTTCCCGCCACAATGTCGATGCCGAGCGGCGCGGGGTCGTACGTCTCCGGCAGGGGTTCGGAGAGGTCGAGGGAATAGCGGGGGTAGGCAGCGAGGTCGTGGGTCTCTTTCAGCCACTCCCTCACCATGCGGGTCACGTCGTCTTCGGAAAGGCCGGGTCCCAGAGGGGGCATGAATCACACTCCAATAAGTCTAAGTGGGAAGATCCTCGGTTGAGGAGGGATGGGAGATCTAAATAATGTTGCTGACGAGAAGTCCGTGGGTTTCCGTTGGCCCGGAGATCAAATCACAGATGGAAAGACACGAAGCATGTCCTGAGCGAAGTCGAAGGGATCGGCCTGCGCCGACTCTAACCCCAACCGTTCACCCCCGCTCTTATCGATAGTGCTTTATACTTACCGTTCTCCTATTTACCCGGCGAAAGCCGAGTCTCCTTGTTGTGGAAGGCACCCGCGCTTCAAGGGAGAGACTTCACCCCCTCATCGTTCGGCGATCCACCCTTCATCTTCTGCTCCGTGATTTGTCCACAGGCGGGCGGGCTCCCTCCGTCCGCGACCGCTTCCTTCTATCTTACCCGTGATGCGCCCGGTCAGGTTGGATTATAAGTGCAAGATGAACCATTATTTCTAGACTTCACCTGGTCTCCCTACTTCCGTGGTTCCTCTATTCCCCACTCCCGGTACTGGATATTGATGGACCAAGCGCAGCTCCGGCACTCCCTTGAATCAACGATCCCCCCGCCGATGCTCCCCCTCCTCCACCGGATCGGCGGGGAAGGGGAGCGGCGTGGCATCCCCGTGTACCTCGTCGGGGGGGTGGTGCGCGACCTGCTCATGAATGCGCTGGAGCGTGAGAAAAGCGGCTCCGTATCTCTTCCTCATGGAAGGGAAGAAGTAGTGCTGAACTCACCGGTCGTCTCCCGCGTTCCGCCCGCCTGGGATGCCGATCTCGACCTCGTGACCGAAGGGGATGCCGTCGCGTTTGCGCGAGAACTCGCTCCCCTCCTTTCCGCTGCTGTAAAGGCGCATGACCGCTTCGGCACGGCCACCCTCACCTTCCCGGAAGGTTCTCACATCGACCTGACGACGGCGCGGCGGGAAAGCTATTCCCGGCCCGGCGCCCTCCCCGTCGTTGAACTGGGCGCGTCCCTCGAAGAGGACCTCTTCCGCCGGGACTTTACCCTTAACGCCATGGCGGTCCGGCTCGGCGAGCCGTTCGGGGAGCTGATCGACCCGTTCGGGGGGCGGATGGACCTCCGAAACGGCGCGCTCCGAGTCCTCCACCCCCACAGCTTCATCGACGATCCCACCCGGATCATGCGCGGGGCGCGCTTCGAAGCGAGGTTCGGCTTCCGGATGGAGCCGGAGACCCGCCATCTCGCGCTCGAAGCCGTGCGGGACGGGCGGCTGGAAACCGTCACACAGGATCGGTTGCGGAGGGAACTGATGCTCGGTCTGGAGGAGTCTTCTCCATGGGCGTGCGCCGAGCGGTGGGAGGATCTGGGCATCCTCCGCTCCCTTCACCCGGAACTCCGCACGGAAGAAGACCGGCTCCGCCGCATCGCCGATGTCCTGCGCTGGTTCGCATCGCTGCGCCAGAAGGAAACGCCGGACCGCACCCTCCTTTATCTCACGGCGCTGCTCTCGCCTCTCCCGCCCCCGGTGGCTCAGGAGGTCTGCGTGGAGAAACTGGGGCTTCCCCCGCCGAAGACGGAGCGGCTGGTGCGGTGCCTGGAGCAAGGCCCGAATCTGGCCGAAGCGGCCCCCGCGCTCGATCCGCCCGCATTGACGAAACGCCTCAAGTCGGAGAAACTAGAGGTGATCCTGTACGCGGCGGCGCTCGACCCGTCGGCGTGGGAATCGCTCGGGGCTTACTTCCAGGTTTATCGCCACACGAAGCTGGGTTTCACCGGCAACGATCTCTTGGCGCAGGGGTACCGGCCCGGCCCGGAGTTCGGCGCGGCGCTGGAAGCCACGCTGGACGAAAAACTCCGGGGACGGCTGAAAACCCGCAGGAAAGAGTGGGAGTACCTGCTGGCGAAGCTGGAAGAGCAAGGCGTGACGCCGTCGGGATGAATGTCGGGATGTAACGGGAAGCCGAACCCCGGTCGAATCGCCCTCGGAAATCGCCCCCAACCGGCCCAAACTCATTGCTGAATGCTCAACGTCCAACGCTCGATGCCCAACGCTCAACGCCCAATAAGTCACCTTTTTCGCGCCAAAGCTATACCCAATTTCCCTTAAAGGTCCTTTATGCTATTCCGCTTGATCGACGGCAACGCCACGATGTTCGATTTTATTGCTTTCGTCGTGGCGATTCTGGTGGCCATCACCATCCATGAGTTCGCGCACGCCATCCGGGCGCACCAGGCGGGCGACCCTCTGCCGAAGGCGCAGGGCCGCCTGACCCTCAACCCCGCCGCCCACTACGACCCCATCGGGACCACCATGATCCTCATCTTCGGCCTCGGATGGGGGAAACCCGTCATGACGCGACCGGAGACTCATCGCCACCCCCGCCGGGACGGCCTGATGATCAGCTTCTGGGGGCCGTTGTCCAACATTCTGCTCGCCATCGGCATCCTGCTCCTCCTCCGTTTCGTTCCGGCCCTGTACCAGTGGGGTCCCTGGGAGCCGCTGGCATGGGCCATCGTGGGCCTCAACCTGATGCTGGCATTCTTCAATCTCATTCCCGTCACACCGCTCGACGGGTCAAAGGTCCTCAGCAACCTGCTCCCCATCAAGCAGGCCGTCGTCTACGACCGGTTCATGGGGCAGTACGGCTTTCTCATCCTCCTGCTGCTGATGTTTGCGGGGCAACGTTTCATTTCCACCTGGGTCGCCATTCCCTCCGGCCTGATCGTCCGCGCCGTCATGGGGATCTAAACGCTTCCCGACAACCGAAGTGCCACCGGGGCTGCCGCCTCCTTCAGATCATGCTTTCCCCCTTCGATACGTCAAAATAGACTTAGCTCCTACACCGCAGAACGGATTGAGAGGACCGCGTACTTGAATCCATCGAACCCCGCCCATCCACCCTCCACGAAAAAAGGCCGCATCCTGAGCGGCATGAAGCCGACGGGCCAGCTTCACCTGGGACACCTCGAAGGGGTGCTCCGCAACTGGGTGCGGCTTCAGCACGATTACGAGCTGTTCGCGTGCGTGGTGGACTGGCACGCCCTCACCTCCCGCTACGAAGAGACGAAAGAGGTCCGCGCCGATACGCTCGAAGTCGCCATCGACTACATGGCGGCGGGGCTGGACCCCGAGCGCTGCACCCTCTTCGTGCAGTCCGATGTCAAGGAGCACGCAGAGCTTCACCTCCTCCTCTCGATGATCACGCCGCAGGGCTGGCTCGACCGCGTGCCGACCTACAAGGAGCACCAGGAAGCCCTCTCCGGCGAGCGGCTCTCCTACGGCCTCTACGGCTACCCGGTCCTCATGGCCGCCGACATCCTCGTCTACAAGGCGAACGTGGTGCCGGTGGGCCGCGATCAGCTTCCTCACCTCGAATTCGCCCGCGAGCTGTGCCGCCGGTTCAACCGGCTCTACGGGGAGGTCTTCCCCGAGCCGGACGGCCTGCTGGAGGAGCGCGCGGACGTGCTGCCCGGCCTCGACGGGCGCAAGATGAGCAAGAGCTACGGCAACACCATCGCCATTGCGGACGGCCCCGACGTGATCCGCCAGAAGGTGATGCAGATGTTCACCGACCCGCAGAAGATCCGCCGCAACGATCCGGGCCGCCCGGAGATCTGCCCTGTGTACATGTGGCAGCGGGTGTTCCAGCCGGAGAAAGAGGAGGAGGTCGCGACGGGCTGCCGCGCCGGAACCCTCGGCTGCGTGGCGGACAAGCGCGATCTCGCCGAAGCCGTCATCCGCGCGATGGAGCCGATCCACTCCCGCCGGAACGAATTGCGGAACAACCTCGATTACGTCCACCAGGTGTTGCGCGAGGGGGCGGAGCGCGCCCGCGAGGTCGCCCACGCGACCATGCAGGACGTTCGCGAGGCGATGGGCGGGATCGGCCTGCGGCTGTGATTTTGGATTTTGGATTTTGGATTACGCGCGGGAATGGTTGCCTTCAGCCCGAATCCCGCAAAAGCATAATTTGGAAGTGACGGAGATATGATCGACGCCAATCCAAAATCCAAAATCCAGAATCCAAAATCCGAAGAATCGGCTCCCATCCGCCTGCCCGTCTTCGAGGGGCCGATGGAACTCTTGCTGCACCTGATCCGGCAGCACAAGCTCGACATCTACGACATCCCCATCGCCCAGGTGACGAAGCAATATGTGGAATACCTCCATTACATGGAGGCGTTGAACGTGGACCTCGCCGGGGAATTCCTCGTCATGGCGGCGACCCTGATGGAGATCAAGAGCCGGATGCTCCTCCCCAAGCCGCCCCCGCCCGAAGGCGAAGAAGAGGGCGTGGACCCCCGGCAGGAGCTGGTGGACCGCCTGCTGGAGTACCAGAAATTTCAGGAAGCGGCGGGGCTGCTGCGGGAACTGGAAGAGGAGCGTCGGCGCTGCTTCCCGCGTGGGGGCCTGATCGACTTCGAGCCGGGGCCGAGCATCGCCATCGAGCCGGAATCGGCGGCGGTCAGCCTCTTATTAGCCCTGCGGAGACTCCTCGACGAGGCCGATAAACGGGAGGACGTTCCGCCGACCCTCCGCCGGGACCGGATGACCCTGCGGCTGAAGATCCGCGAGGTCTGGGCCGCCCTCCAGGAAGCTCCCGACGGATTGGTGTTCGAGGCGCTGTTCCGGCATGGCGGGGACCGGGAAGAGATCATCGCGACATTTCTCGCGCTGCTGGAGCTGCTGCGCGGCGGGCGGGTCCGGGTGGTCCAGCGGGAGGCGCTGGGCACGATTCTCGTGCGGCCTGTGGAGGGGGAATGACGGAATCCAGCTTAGACCGGCTGCCGGAAGCCATCGAGTGCCTGCTGTTCGCCGCCACGGAGCCGCTGACGCTGGAGCGCCTCGCAAAGGTGCTGGAGCGCGACGAGGCTGAGGTGTACCGGGCTATGGTGGAGCTTCGGCTGCGCTACACGAGCGGTCGCGGGATGCAGATCCGGCAGGTCGCCGGGGGGTTCCAGCTGGTGACGCACCCGGACTTCGGCGAGATCGTGACCCGGCTGCTTTCGGCCCCGCCGGGGCGGCTTTCCCGCGCCGCATTGGAAACCCTCTCGATCATCGCCTACCAACAGCCGATAACTTTACCGGAGATCGAAAGCATCCGGGGCGTGAACGCGTCCGGCGTGGTCAAGACCCTGGTGGACCGGGGCCTCGTGCGGGAAGCGGGCAAAAAGGAGTCCGCCGGTCGCCCCATGCTATACGCCACCACCGACGAGTTCCTGATGTACTTCGGGCTGAAGGACCTCTCCCAACTTCCCGACCTTGACACGTTCGCGGCAACGCTCTCGGAGGAGCTGTCCAATCCCTCTGGAACGCCTTCTCAGGAGGGTGAAGAGGCACCCGCTTCCGATGACGACCGTCAGGAAACGAGCGAAGCGGCCTGAGAATTCCCCCTCCGAGTCTCATCCAGAGTGGGATTGTTTCTCCGGGCATGATAAAATTCAACCAATCGTTGTTGGCGCGGGTTTCACCTCGGTCGAAACCGTAGAATTGGACGGCACACAAGTTGGCGTAGGCCGACTTCGCGCAGTTTGAGCCGCGACATTAACGTTTGGGGTGAAATGCGGGAGGGGCCAGCGGTTGAATCCGCAGGGAACTCACACCAAACGTTTTACACGCCGGGGTGGATTCATGGGCTGGATCCACCCCGTACCGGGAAGCAGTTTCAACGGATCTTCGCGGCTGCAGAAGCGGTCCGGTAGAGTGGAGATTCTTCAGTATCAGGCGGGGAGGGTAGTTTTTCGTATGGGTAACAAAGTGGGTAATTCAATCGTTCGGCGCGTATTCAATGTCGCCGCCTTTTGCATGGGAGGGTTGGCGCTGGCGTTCACCTCCTCCCCCGCGAACGCGCAGACGGCCTCCCCGGCGCAGAAGCCGTCCGCCCTCCCGGCTAAAACCGTTTCCCCGGTCAAGCTCCCTCCCAAAGCCGAGCGGATGACCCGGGCCGGTTACAAGCTGCTCCCCAACGGGCAGGCCTACGCTTATCCCGATGGGACCCCCGTGGTGAAAGGGAAAGCCGCTCTCCTGGTGGACCCCCGCTCGGGACAGGTGATCTGGGAGAAGAACGCCCGTCAGCGCCTCCCCATTGCGTCGCTGACGAAGGTGATGACCGCTCTGCTCATTCTGGAGAGCGGCAAGCTCGAAGAGACGGTGACGGCGAGCAAGACCGCCAATGAAACCCCCTATTCCTCGATCTACCTCGCTATCGGCGAGAAGGTGAAGCTGCGGGATCTCCTCTGGGGCATCATGCTCCGTTCCGGCAACGATGCCTGCGTTGCCGCCGCCGAGCACCTGTACGGCTCCGTGCCGAAGTTCATCGAGCGGATGAACCGCCGGGCGAAGCAGCTCGGCATGAATGATACCCATTTCGTTACCGTGAACGGCCTCCACGACCCGGACCATTACTCCACCGCCATGGATATGGCGACGGTGACGCTGGAAGCGATGAAGTATCCCCTCTTCAACGAGATGGTGGGGACGCAAAAACATCAGATCGACCGCTCCATCCGGAAGATGAACGCCCTCTTCTACAACCGCAGCCGAATCCTCTGGAAATGGGACGAGGCGGATGGTGTGAAGACCGGATACACAAAACAGGCGGGGCACTGCTTCATCGGCAGCGCGACCGTGGACGGCTGGCGGCTCCTCTCCGTCATCCTCAAGAGCCCGCAGGTGGGGGACGACACCCGCAACCTTCTCGAATACGGCTTCCGCGAGTACCAGTCGGTGCTCCTGGCGAAAGCCGGGGACCCGATCGTGTATCATGAAGTCCAGGGCGGCAGAACGGGTAAAGTGCCGCTCGGCCCCATGGCCGACGTGTACACGGTGGTCAAAAAGGGCCACGCCGATACGTTCCAGGCAGGTCTCGTCTCGGAACCGAAGGTGGTGGCTCCGTTTGATAAAGGATTTAAGGTCGCCGGGGCGTACTGGGGCGACAGGGTGAACCCCGCGGCGGTCGCGGACCTGGTGACGCTGGAGTCGGTGGAAGAAGCCCCGGTGAGGGTGGCGGCGCGCGCCGTGACCACCGCCTGGTGGCCGATGGCGATTGTGTTCGTGACGTTTGGAGCCCTCAGGTATGGCCGATCTGGAACGCCTGCAAAAAATTATCGCAAACGCCGGAATCGCGTCCCGAAGAGAAGCCGAAACGTGGGTCGCGGACGGACGCGTCTCCGTTAACGGGCGCCGGGCCTCCCTCGGCGACCGGGCCGACCCCGGATCGGACGAGATCCGGATCGACGGGCGCCCGCTCCCCCAGCCGCAGGAGAAGCTGTATCTCGCCCTGAATAAGCCGCGCGGCTACACCACCACCCGCAACGACCCCCACGCCGAGCGCACCGTCATGGAGCTGCTGGAAGAGGTCCCCGCGTCGGTCTACCCCGTGGGGCGGCTCGATGTGGACACCGAAGGCCTGCTGCTCTTTACCACCGACGGCGAGTTTGCGAACCGGCTCACCCACCCCCGCTACAAAGTCCCCAAGGTGTACGAGGCGCTGGTGGAGGGGCAGGTCGGGTCCGGGGCGGTGCGGGCGCTCCAGCGCGGCGTGGAGCTGGACGACGGCATGACCCGGCCCGCCGAGGTGAAGGTGCTGGCGGCTCGGCCCACGCGGGGTCGCGAGCCCGCGCAGACTCTCCTGCGCCTGACGATCCGCGAGGGCCGGAAGAGGCAGGTCCGCCGGATGCTGGCGGCGGTGGGGCATCCCGTGCTCGAACTGCGGCGGCTGCGGATCGGCGGCCTGGATCTGGGCGACCTTCCGACGGGGCGATGGCGCTACCTGGAGCCGAGGGAGGTCTGGAACCTGTTGCAGCAGGCCGAGGAAGACCCCCGGATGAAGGCGGAGGAGTCTCGGCAAGAGACGGAAGCGGCCCGGACGGGAACGGTAAGCGTAGATCAGAGAATGCAAGAAGGAAGGGGAGACGATTGAATCGAGTGTCACGGCGAGGGACCCTCCGGTGGATGTTCATGGGCGTTGCGGGACTGCTCGCGGCTTCCGTCGGGTGGGCCGCGCCGGTCAGCGTACGGGACGCGCGGGGGAAGGTCGTCACCCTGCCCGCGCCGCCGAAGCGCATCCTCTCCATCGCGCCGAGCAACACGGAGATCCTCTACTCCCTCGGCCTCGGGCCGCGCATCGTGGGGGTGACGGACTTCTGCGACTATCCGACTCAGGCAAGGCAAAAGCCGAAAGTGGGCGGGGTCGTGCTCAACCTGGAGAAGATCGTCGCGTTGAAGCCGGACCTCATCGTCGCCAAGTATGATATGCAGAAGGCGAATATCGCGCAACTGGAGCGTTTGGGGCAGCGAGTCTTCGCCGTCAACCCCGCCACCGTCAGCGAGACGCTGGGGTCCATCCTCGCCATTGGGAGGGTGACGGGGACCACACCTCGGGCGCGCCGGATCGTGAAGGGGATGCAGCGCGAGCTGAACCGGGCGCGCCGGATCGCCGTGCGCGACCGGAAACGGCCTCGCGTCCTCACCGTCATCCAGAAACGGCCGCTCATCGTCGCCGGGCCGAAGACCTTCATGAACGACGCGCTGTGGTGGGCCGGGGCGCAGAACGTGGCGCATGACGCGAAGCAGCCCTACCCGCAGTTCAGCCTCGAATCCGCCGTCGCGCGGAAGCCGGAGGTGATACTCCTGTCCGCTGCGAAACCGCAGGAGTTTGCGAACGACCCGGCATGGCGCATCACCCCGGCGGTACGGAACCGGCGGGTCTATTCCCCCGCGTACATGGGAGCATTGGAACGCCCCGGGCCCCGACTTGCGTCGGCGGTGCGGCAGTTAGCGGAGCTATTGCATCCGTCCCGGTAGCGATCCGTCGATAGCATCCGAAGCACGTTCGAAGATTCTCTTATCGAGATATTCCTTCATGATTCTTGGAAGCCGCTTGCCTGGGATGATCCAGCCCTCATTATGATATAATCGAAAAGGAGAGTGGCTTTTTACCATCGACCGAAGGAAGCGGAGAGGTCCGACGGTTCGAGCGGTTCATCATTTCACGGGTGAAGCCGTAACAATCCGGCATGCGCATCGCCGGAGGCAATCCCCGATCCATGTGCCGGAGAGAGGAGCGATTATGTCGAGCGTACGAAGGATCGAGCAGATCTCGGTCTTTCTGGAGAACCGGTCCGGGCAGATGGCGCTGCTCTGCTCCAGCCTGGCCGATGCGGGGGTGAACGTACTCGCCGTTTCGGTGGCGGATACCGTCGAGCATGGCCTGGTGCGGATCGTGGTGGACAATCCCGATCAGGTGTGCAGCGTCATCACGACCAACGGGTTCAACTGCCTGCGGGCGGAAGTCCTGGCGGTAGAGCTCCCGAACCGGAAGGGGTCGCTGGCCGAATTCAGCGAGTCCTTGGGTGCGGCGGGAGTGAACATCCAGTACCTGTACGGCAGCCTCCTGCCCACCAACGAGAAGGGACTCCTCATCGTGCGTGTCCTCGACCTGGATGTGGCGGAAAAAGCGCTGGAAAACTGGACGGCATGAGCCTTCGCTGCGCCTCTCCTCCGGCGGGTATCGGTTGAAATCACCGGTAGCGATGGAGCAAGCATCGGTAATCGACGGTTCGAGCCGGGGGGTCAACGCGCCTCACCTTTTCCTTCCACAGCTTGCGTGTTAGAATCCCGTTGGGGCGACGTAAGACTCATGAAGATCGAAGGAACCGCATGAGCCTGTCCCCTCTCTCTATCATGAGGGGTATTCGGTGTGTTATACCGGGCAGATCTGAAGCTCGCGTCTATCCCGGATGGCGATCCGGATCGGTCGTATGCAGCGCTTTTTATGAAAAGGATGGGTGGGATGAACAATCGTCCTAAATATTTAGTCGGCTTACTGGCTGGCGTCACGGCTCTCCCTCTCGTAGCCCCGCCTGTCCACGCTCAGATTTCCCGTAATGTGACCATGCGCGCCCGTGAGCAAGCGCAGTCCCGCTCGAATACCGAGTCGGAGCGGGCCCCGGTCCGGAATAACACGGTACGGAACAACGGCGGCAGCCCGCTGGGCGGTTCCGTTTCCGGCGGAAGGCAGCAGGAAGTGTCGCGCTCGGCTATCGGGTACCGCAATATGAGCCTGGATCGCCAGGGAGGCCCCGTCCAGTACCAGCGGATGCCTCCAGTCTCCACAAATGTTCAGAGGGGGCCTTCATCTTACGTGAATACCCCGAGGGGCAGCGTCATCTACGGCAGCCCTTCCGGGCTTCCGGGCTACGGCGCTCCGCCCTCCCGGACCTCCACGATCCTCGGATCCCCGACCGCGCCGGCGACGAACGCTCACCCCGGACTCCTGGGCCAGCCGGAATCGCGTGCGAACGTCCACCGGCCGAACGGCGCCGTGGGCTCCCGTACAGGCATTATCACGAACCGGACCGGCACGATTACAAACCGAACGGGCACGATTCATAATCGGACCGGCGGCCCGATCCTGGGCACGCCGCACGGAAGAGTGGACGATGATGGGGTGACCCCGGCGGGCCGCGTGCTCGGCACCTCTCGCCCGGTGGACTCTTACGGACGGACCGAAGCGGGCCGGGCGCTGGGCACTCCCGTCTACCGTACGCCGCACAGCTCTCCTCGCGTCGATGTCATCGCGACCGAGCCGGTCTTCTGGTACAATCCCCTTTCCGGCCAGTACGAGCGCCGGAGGGGCCGGGGCGCATCGGTGTACGTAAACGTGTTGATCGGCACCGCCGCGCCGCGACCCGGATACCGGTTCAGCTGGGGCGGGGCGACCCATCACGTTTTCTATCCCTACTACTGCCACAACACCCTCGACTACGGGTACCCGGTGTACCAGTCGCCGTACTTCTACTACGGGTACGGGCCGTCCTACATTCCCAGCACGCGGGTGATCGTGGTCCCGCAGCCGATCTACATCGACCGCTCGCAGCGGGACGATTCGAACGACTATTACCTGAACCGGCGGGTGGACCAGGAGATCGACACGGCGCTGGGCGATGTCCGTCGCGCCTGGATGATCGGGGACATCGACCTGCTGCTGCGGCACGTCCGCAGCGATCAGGACGTGGCGGTGTACCTGAAAGGGAAGTACGCCTACTCGCTGCCGTCCCAGGATTATCGCGACCTGACGCTGGACGCGATGAAGAACTCCGAAACGTCGAGCTTCAAGTGGATCGGGCTGGATGAGCGCAGCGATGAGGAAGTGCTCGCCAAAGCGGAGCACACCTTCATCGACAAGGACGGCGAGCGACGCACGGTTTACGTCTCGTTCACGTTCGTGAAGATCCATGGCGCGTGGTGGATCGCGGGGGTCGGCTCCTCCAACAATAAAGCGAACCTGTAGCCGACATACAACTCAGCCGTCAAACAATCAACGGATGGAATAGAGAGCGGCGGGACCCACTTGGGTCCCGCCGTTTTTGTTGGGTCCTGGTGTGGCGTTCCTTTTGCTCAGAAGGCAAATCTTTGTTTTAGACACAGCCGGGAAATTGATGCTACTATAACGTGTCATCTTACTGGGATAGACGGGCCGTTCGCGTTCGCCCTGGCCCTTTATTTGAATTAGGAGCGCCGCCATGTTAGTCACCACTAAAGAACTCTTCGAAAAGGCGTACGGAAAGTACGCGCTGCCCGCGTTTAACGTCAACAACCTGGAATTCGCCCGCGCGGTCGCCGAGGGGTGTACCAAAACCCAGTCGCCGTTCATCTTCCAGATCTCCCGGGGCGCGCGGAAGTACGCGCATCCGGAGCTGCTGAAAAAGATCATCGTCGGGATCCATGAGGTGTACCCGGACCTCGTGTTCGCCATCCACCTCGATCACGGCGACGTGGAGACCTGCGAGCAGGTACTTAAAGAGAAGCCGTTGTTCTTCACTTCCGTAATGATCGACGCTTCCCATGACACCTATGAGGAGAACATCCAGCACACCCGGCACATCGCCGACCTCGCCCATTCGGTCGGGGTGTCGGTGGAAGCGGAGCTCGGGATGCTCGGCGGGGTGGAGGAAGACATCGCGGTGGACGAGGAGAACGCCTGCCTCACCGATCCCGCCCAGGCGGCGGACTTCGTGAAGCGGTCCGGCTGCGATTCGCTGGCGGTCGCCATCGGGACGAGCCACGGCGCGTACAAGTTCAAAGGCCCCGGCGAGCCGAAGATCCACATGGACCGCGTGCAGGAGATCCAGCGGAACCTGCCGGAGCGGTTCCCGCTCGTGATGCACGGCTCGTCCAGCGTGCCGGAGGAGATCGTGGAACAGGTGAACCGGTACGGCGGCCAGATCGAGGGGAGCAAGGGCGTACCGGAAACGCTGCTGTCGCAGGTGCCGCAGTACGGCGTGTGCAAGGTGAACATCGACACCGACCTGCGGCTGGCGTGGTTCGCGGCGATGCGGCGGGAGCTGGCGGAGAATCCCGGCAACTTCGACCCCCGGCCCACCTTCACCGCCGCCATCGACGAGGTGGCGAAGCTGGTGGCCCGCAAGACCGAAGTGCTCGGTTCCGCCGGTCACCTCAGCGACTTCAAGTAAGCCGTCCGCACACGGAGATCGTTTATAATAGCCCTGACGGGTCTCACCCGTCCGGGCTATTTGATTCGGACAGGGAGAACCGGGAGAGGGCGGGTAATGAGTGTTCGAACGTATGAGGGGATC
>JAHWJO010000433.1 GCA_019348365.1 Armatimonadota bacterium
CCCGCATCACCTCTTCGAAGGTGCCGAGGACGACGCCGGTCATGGTCATCTGCTCGCGGGTATCCGCCCAGGCGTGGAGGCCTTCTTCCGGCTCCTTGAACCCGAACTCCGTCTCCACGCGGGCGAGGAGCTGGAGGGGCCGGACCCGGTACAGATCCAGCTTGCTGACGTCGGTGCGCCGCCACCGCTCGTCGGAGCGGTCGGGCATGGGCATGGCATCGTAGCGCCGCCACGCGGCCCGCCGGTGCTCGGCCAGCCAGTCCGGCTCCTTAAAATGCGCCTGGATGCGGTCGATGGCCCCTTCTTCAAACGGAGGCTGGGTTTCCAGTTCAATCATGAGCCCGTTTCCTTAGAAGCTATTCACCGCAGAGGCGCAGAGGCGCAGAGGACCCCCTGAACCCCTGAAGATGGAGGATAGAAGATAGACCGCCCCTGCAATCTCCTATTCCCTATCTTCTATCCTCAAGGGGTTTCTCTGGGTCGCTGCGGTGAGAGATTTAACCGACGGAACCTTCCATTTCGAGCTGGAGGAGGCGGTTCAGCTCGACCGCGTACTCCATCGGGAGCTCTTTGGTGAACGGCTCGAAGAAGCCGTTGACGATCATCATCGTCGCTTCTTCTTCGGTCAGGCCCCGGCTCATCAGATAGAACAGCTGCTCCTCGCCCACCTTCGACACGCTCGCCTCGTGCCCGATATCGACGTTGCTCTCGTCGATCTCCATCGTCGGGTAGGTGTCGGATCGGGAGAGATCGTCGAGCAGGAGCGCGTCGCAGCGGACGTTGCTCTTCACGTTCTCGCAGCCCTCGTACACTTTCAGCAGGCCCCGGTAGGTCGTGCGCCCGCCGTCCTTGCTGATCGACTTCGAGGTGATGGTGCTGGAGGTGTTCGGCGCGGCGTGGATGATCTTCGCGCCCGCGTCCTGGTGCTGGTCCTTGCCGGCAAGCGCCACGGAGAGGACTTCGCCCCGCGCGCCTTCCCCGACGAGGTAGATCGCCGGGTATTTCACGGTCAGCTTGCTGCCGAGGTTCCCGTCCACCCATTCGACGGTCGCGTTCTTGTGGGCCACGGCCCGCTTCGTCACCAGGTTGAAGACGTTCTTCGACCAGTTCTGGATCGTGGTGTACCGGATGTGCGCCCCTTCGAGCGCGATCAGCTCCACAACCGCCGAGTGCAGGGAGTCGGAGGAGTAGACCGGCGCGGTGCAGCCCTCGATATAGTGGACGAAGCTGCCGGGTTCGGCAATGATCAGCGTCCGCTCGAACTGCCCCATGTTCTCCGCGTTGATGCGGAAGTACGCCTGGAGCGGGATCTCCACCTTCACGCCCGCCGGGATCCAGACGAACGACCCGCCGGACCAGACCGCGCTGTTCAGGGCCGCGAACTTGTTGTCGTTCGGCGGGATAATGGTGCCGAAGTACTCCTTCACTTTATCCGGGTACTCGCGGAGTGCGGTGTCCATGTCCGTGAAGATGACCCCGAGCTTCGTCAGGTCCTCGCGGATGGAGTGATAAACGACCTCGGACTCGTACTGCGCCGTGACCCCTGCGAGGAACTTCCGCTCCGCATCCGGGATGCCCAGCCGGTCGAACGTGTTCTTGATGTCGTCGGGAACGTCGTTCCAGTCCGTCGCCTGCTTCTCGGTCGAGCGCAGGTAATAGAAGATGTTCTCGAAGTCGATGTCGTTCAGAACCTGGTTGTTGAGCCATGCGGGCATGGGCCGCTTGTTGAAGTAGCCGAGGGACTTGACGCGGAACTCCCGCATCCAATCCGGCTCGTCCTTCATCTTCGAGATGTCGCGGACCACTTGCTCGTCCAGGCCCCGGCGGGACTTGAAGACGAACTGCTCCGGGTCGCTGAAGCCGTACTTATAGTCCTGTTCCACTTTCAAATCGTCGGTGGCGCTCATACCGTAACCTCCTGGGGTAAAACAACGGCGGCGTCGCTCGCCTGCGCGTCTCGTATGATCTGATCGTAACCCTCGGCTTCGAGTTCCAGCGCCAGCTCCTTGCCGCCGGAGCGGACGATGCGCCCGTTCACGAGGACGTGGACCTGGTCCGGGGTGATGTAGTTCAACAGCCGCTGGTAATGGGTGATGAGCAGCACGCCCATCTCCGGGTTCGTCTCCCGCAGCCGGTTGACCCCGTCCGATACGACCCTCAGCGCGTCGATGTCGAGGCCGGAATCGGTCTCGTCCATCACTGCAATGCCGGGCTTGAGCATCGCCATCTGGAGGATCTCGAACCGCTTCTTCTCGCCGCCGGAGAACCCTTCGTTGACGTAGCGGGAGATGAACTGGTCGCTCATCTGAAGGGCGGCCATCTGCTCCCGGAGATCCTTGCGGAACTCGCGGATCGGCACGTCCTGCCCGCGCACAGATTTCAGGGCGGTGCGGAGGAAGTTCACGACCGAGACGCCGGGGATCGCCATGGGGTACTGGAACGCGAGGAACATCCCCTTGCGGCTGCGTTCGTCCGGCCCCATATCGAGGAGGTCTTCCCCGTTGAGCCGGATGTTGCCGGACGTGATCTCGTACCGGGGGTGGCCCATGAGGGCGTAGGAGAGGGTGCTTTTGCCGGAGCCGTTCGGCCCCATCAGCGCGTGCACTTCTCCCCGTTTCACCTCCAGGTTGACCCCGCGCAGGATCTCCTTGTCTTCAATTTGGACATGCAGGTCTTCTATTTTGAGTAAAGGAATGCTTTCAGCCATCGATAATCACCTTTGTAATATTTTTTGACCTCTCCCCCGACATCTATCTGGCTATCTGGGGTTGGGGTCAATCCAAAATCAAAAATCTAAAATCCAAAATCGGATCATTCCCACTTCAGGTGCACCGGGTGAACGGAGTTCAGGCTGGGCCCGAGGATCTCCTGGTGCGCGGTGTTGACGGGGCATTCGTCCAGGCGGTCGGTGCCGCACCGGAGGCAGATGTCACGGTTCACGCCTTCGTCCTGCACCGCCACGACGATGAACCGCTCCAGCCCCCGCTCGAGCGCGGCCCGGTCCGCCGGGGAGAGGCGGTGGAGGACGCTGTTGAACCGCTCCTGGCGGGTCTGGCGGAGGTTCGTGATGATCTCCCGTCCCTGATCGGTCAGGTCCACTTCGGCCTGGCGGCGGTCGGCGGAGCTTTCGGTGCGGGTGACAAGCTCCTTTTCCGCGAGGCGGGTGATGAGCTTGGTGGAGGCCGGGTAGCTGATGGAGAGACCCTCGGCGATGTGCCCCACGGTGCAACGTCCGTGGCTGAAGAGGTACCGGAGCGCCACGTACTGCGAGTGGGTCAATTCGACCTCGCTCGTCTCTTCGATGAGGCGCAGGGTCATGGTCTTCAGCACCGTTTCGCTGAAGAGATCCGCGAGCATTTGCACGTACGCCGGGTTGGATTCACCCACCTTCGTCATGGATGTCATGGAGCGGTCCTCCACCTCATTATTCCCCTGAGGACAATATTTAACCAGGTTAAGTTAACCTGGTTAAATAGTAACGCTTCCGCTCCATGAAAACAAATTCTGGTCCTCCCCCGATTTCGTGTACAGAAGGTTAAGCAGCCCGCAACGTCATTTCCGGTAGGTGTTGCTGTTCGATCTGATCGGGGCTGAGGTATCCCAGACTCGAATGGCGGCGCCTCCGGTTGTACCAGACGGCGATCCACTCGAACACGGCACACCGGGCCTCCTCCCGGGTGGCAAAGGTCTGCCGGTGGATCAGATCTCGTTTCAGTGAAGCGAAAAAACTCTCCACGGGCGCATTATCGTAGCAGTTGCCCTTGCGGCTCATGCTGCAGAGCGCTCCGACTTCTGAGAGCAGCGCCTGGTAATCGCCGCTGGCGTATTGGCTGCCCCGGTCGCTGTGGCGGATCAGACCGGCCTCAGGGTTCCGCTGAAGGAGAGATCCTTTCAGCGCACTCAGAACCGAAGAGCGGTCCAGGCGGTCCTGTATGGACCCGCCGACGACCCGGCGGGAATACAGGTCGAGCACGACCGCGAGATACAACCCGCCTTCGCCGGTCCAGAGATACGTGAGGTCGGCGGACCCGTGGGTATTGGGCTGTTCCACCGTGAACTCCCGCCCCAGGAGGTTCGGTGCGACCGGCTGCGAGGGGTTGGAGTCGGTCGTGACGGTGTATCGGCGCAGGGGACGAGCGGTGATTTCGTATTTGCGCATCACCCTCGCCACCCGGTTTTCGCTGCAAGCGACCTCCCGAGCCCGCAGCTCCTGATGGATCCGGGGGCTGCCGTAGGTCCCGCGACTCCCCTGATGGGCGGCGCGAACTCGGCGAGAAGGCTCTGCTCTTCCTGGTCGCGTCGGCTCGGCAGACGTTCCTTCCAGGCCGTGTAGCCGCTCCGGGAGACCCGCAATGCCCGGCACAGAGCCGAGATAGGGAACTGCCCTTCCTGTTCTCGGATGAATCGGTATCTCACTGCGGGCG
>JAHWJO010000434.1 GCA_019348365.1 Armatimonadota bacterium
ACACACCCACACACCCACACACCCACACACCCACACACCCACACACCCACACAGGAGTTTGGGGTCCTCTGCGTCTCTGCGTCTCAGCGGTGAATAAAACTCATGCCTCTATGGTTGATATAGAAAGATGGCAATGAAGATTCTCCAGGTCACCTCACCGAATACGTACACCCTCCTTGATGCGCCGATTCCCGAGCCGGGGCCGGGGGAGGCCCTGATCCGCGTCGAAGCGATCACCACCTGCCCCCAGTGGGACCTCCACCTGCGGCACAACGAGCCGATGTTCCCCGGCCACCGGTTCGACTACCCCTACACCGCCGGACAACCGGGCCACGAGGCGACCGGTGAAGTCGTGGCCCTGGGCGAGGGCGTGACGGAGCTGGCGGCGGGGGACCGGGTGAGCGTCTGGAAAGACCCCGGACACCGGCACCCCGGATGCTACGCCCAGTACGCCGTCAAGCCGGTGGAGCACCTGATCCGCGTGCCGGGCCACCTGCCCCCGGAAGCCACCGCTCCGGTCGAATTGGCGATGTGCGTGGGCGCAGTGTTCCGGATGCTGAGAGAGATGAACGCCGTCGCGGGGCGGCGGTTCGGGGTGACGGGGCTGGGACCCGCCGGGCTCATCGCGGCGCAGATGGCGCGGGCCGAAGGCGCGTCGGAGGTCGTCGGGTTCGATCTCAACGTAACGCGGAGGGAGACGGGCCTGAAGGTCGGCATCGACGCCGCTTACGATCCCCGCGACGACCTCTCGGGACGGTTCCCCGCCCGTCCCGGCAAACCCCTCGCGCTGGAGTGCGGCGTGGACTGCGTCGGCGCGAAGGCTTCGGTGGAGTTCCTGATGGACCGCACGGCGGACGTGGTGGCACTCTTCGGGGTGCAGCGGGAGGATTACACTTATTCGCCCCGGCACTACTCCGGCCTGCGGCTGTGCGGCTACCGGGGCCACTCCCGCGAAGCCGCCGAATACGCCGTGGACCTCATCGCGCGGGGGGCGCTCGACCTGGCTCCGCTCGTGACCCATCAACTGCCCCTCCACCGTTACGGAGAGGGGATCGACCTGCTGGAGCGCCAGGAAGCGATCAAGGTTTGCTACCGGCCCTGGGAGGAGGTATAAGAGTGGAAAATCCGCGCATCACCCGTATCGAGGCGGGGCGATTGGAAGGGAAGCGGCCCCGCAACGCCGGAAGCAACGCCCGTCTGGGAGAGCACGGAATCGCCGTGCGGCCCCGGATCGTGCGCCTGACGCTGGAAGACGGAACGACCGGATTCGGGGCGTGCGGGGCCAGCCGGATGCAGGCTGAGCCGCTGCTGGGAAAGCCGATCCATGACCTCTTCTCTCCCCAGGCGGGGGTCTCGGAACCGGCGCTCCCGTTCGACTATCCCTTGTGGGACCTGGCGGGCAAATTGTACGGGCAGCCCGTTTACGAGCTGGCGGCGCGGGTCAACGGGCGGACCGTGGAGAAACCGTACCGCGCGCCCTGCTACGATACGTCCCTCTACTTCGACGACCTGCACCTTGGAACCGAAGCGGAGGCGGCGCGGCTCCTCGCACAGGAGGCGCGGGAGGGGTATGAACGAGGGCATCGCGCGTTCAAGATCAAGGTCGGGCGCGGGGCGCGCCACCTCCCCCTGGAGGAAGGCACGCGGCGGGATATCGCCATCGTGCGGGCGGTGCGGGAGGCGGTCGGGCCGGATGCCCCGATCCTGCTGGACGCGAACAACGGCTACAACCTGAACCTGACGAAGCGGGTGCTGGACGAGACGGCGGAGTGCGGCATCTTCTGGATGGAGGAGGCGTTCCACGAGGATCCCGTGCTCTACCGGGACCTGAAGGAGTGGATCTCCAGCCGAGGCCTCTCGGTCCTGATCGCCGACGGGGAGGGTCAGGCCTCCCCCACCTTGGTGGACTGGGCGCGGGACGGCCTCGTGGACGTGATCCAGTACGACATCTTCGGGCACGGGTTCACGCGATGGCTCCGCACGGGCCGTCAGCTCGACGAATGGGTCATACGATCCGCGCCGCATCACTACGGGGGACACATCGGCAACTACGCGGCGTGCCACCTCGCCGGGGCCATCGAACGTTTTACCTACGTGGAGTGGGACGAGGCGGAAACCCCCGGCATTGACGCTTCCGGTTATTCGATTGATGAGGGGTGGGTCTGCGTGCCGGACGCGCCGGGGTTCGGACTGGAACTGGAGGAAGAGGCATTCCAGCGAGCGGTAGCGGAGAACGGTTTTACGCTCGCCTGAAGTTCAATTTCACCGCAGAGACGCGGAGACGCAGAGAACCCCCGAACCGCTTTGAACCACGAAGGACACGAAGAACCCCTTTAACCGCAGATGAACGCCGATACACGCGGATGAGTGGGTACGAAGCTGTTATCTGCGTGTATCGGCGTTCATCTGCGGTTTCATTAAGCTTTATCTGTGTTCATCCGTGTTTATCTGTGGTTCCAGTGAGTAGTTGCTTTTCTTTGTGTCCTTTGTGTCCTTCGTGTCCTTCGTGGTTCAAAGCGGTTCGGGGGTTCTCTGCGTCTCCGCGTCTCTGCGGTGAGAGAGAATCACCGCGTCGCTTTGGTCCCTTCGCGGGCGAGGGGGTAGTCGCCGAGATCCACCTGGATGTATCGCGCCAGCAGGGGATGGACCCGCTCCACCTCGCGGTAGAGCGCCTGCGCCGCCTGCCGGTACGACGTGTGCCCCTGGCGCGCGCTGCGGAGCTTGATCACGTTCATCACCTGCCGCAGGTTCCAGACCCGGAAGAAGCGGTAATTCGCCATCATCGGCAGGACGTACTGGGCCTGAAGCGCGTCGTCCGTCCGCTCCATGATCCGCGACCAGAGCGCGGCGCTCCGCTCGAACGCCTCCTCGAACACCGGCGCGAACCCCCACTCAACGATCTCCTCCGGAATCGCCGCGCCCAGATGCGGCGTCAGGACCGGGTCCAGGCTCGTGCCGATCCGGTGGCGCTGGAGGTCGCGGTACGCGCCGTAGTCGCAGGTGAACTCGATCCGGTAGACGGCGTTCTCCACGGCCCGGAGCGGCGTGTACCACGGCCCGCAGCCGGAGAGATACGCGTCGATGATGCGCTCGCGCTCCCCCGCCGCTTCCGGGCCGGACAACTGGTGGTACAGCGCGTCGTAGCTCTGGCGGGCGTACGGGTAGAGCATCGCGGCGGCGAGGTGCGCTTCGGCATCCTCCTCATACGAGTGAAGGACGCAGCCAACGGGGATCGGGGATCGGGGATCGGTGGTATTCTCGGCTCTCCCCGAATCGTACGTCTCCCCTGAAGCCCTCACCGGCCCCCGGTCACCGACTTCCGGCCCCTGCTCCTGCGCCAGCTCGCGCATCCGGGCCGGGGTCTCGGCGTAGTACGGCGTGAACCGGGCGTACTTGATGAGGGTGGGCGCGACCTTCGTCGCCTCGTCCAGCACCCGCTGCCCCATCTCTCGCGCTTCCGGCAGCTCGTGCGAGAGGAGCCGCGAGATGACGTACTCCCACTCCCGCGCGTTGGCGAAGACTCCCGCGTTCGTCTCCGTGGCGACCGGCAGCAGGTAGCGGCAGAGGTCGCACGCCTTGGTGGTCATCAGGGTCTCGTAGCCGCGCTCGCTCTGGCCCTCCTCGCGGGCGAAGACCTCCTTGCACCGGGCCTTCACCGCCTCCACCGCGCGATGGTACGCGTCCATCATCCCGTCGAGGTAGTGAGAAACGTCGTTCGTGAGGGACTGGTCGATGGAGCCATCGGGGCGGCGGAACGTGGGCCGGTACAGGGTCTCGCGGGAGAAAATGACGTATCGGGTGCTTTTCTCCTGGGGGCTGGTGAGCCGGAAGTCCTCGATGACCTTGGTGAAGAGGATCGACACCCCCTCGAAGCAGAGGTGGATCGGCGCGACCTCCGCCGGGGACTTATGGCCGTATCCCGCGATCCACTTCTCCGCGAAAGCGCGGGCCTTCGTCAGGGCCTGCTCCAGTTGGGCGTCGTTCTGCTCCACGACCTCCGCCCCCTGGGAAAAGAAGGCGTCGGAGTCGTCGAGCATGGCGAGGAGCATCTGGCGCACCCCTTCCCGGCTGCGGGAGTAGCGCGCGAACAGGTAGGCGCAGACCTCCGGGGGCAGGTTCCGCAGGGCGAACACGGGCTGGTCGGTATTGGTGACGTAAGGCGCAACGCGCCGGGCTTCTTCGGGGGTCAGTGGGGTCATGAGATCGGTATCCTCCATGATCATGATAGCCAGAATGGAGACGATCTATAGAGGCGCTTCGTCAGGGAGGGGATTCCCTCACCCCGGCCTTGGGAGAGCAGTCAGGGAGTCTTGAGTCGGTGAGTCTTTGAGTCCCCTCACCCCCGCGCTACGCGCTGGCCCTCTCCCTCCAGGGGAGAGGGATTTCGGTGAGAGAGTCTCGGCTTCGGATTCAGCGTTCT
>JAHWJO010000435.1 GCA_019348365.1 Armatimonadota bacterium
GATCGAGCTGCTGGTGGTCATCGCGATCATTGCGATCCTCGCGGCAATCCTCTTCCCGGTGTTCGCCAAAGCGCGGGAGCGAGCGCGGCAGACCGGTTGCAGCAGTAACCTGAGCCAGATCGGCAAGGCGTTTGCCATGTACTTCGACGATTGGGACGACACCCTCAACCCGTTCGAGGGATACTGCACCTGGCAGCAGCCCAACTGCGGCTGGCCCAACCGCCTCCGGACCTACAACAAAACGGTCGCCCTCCTCCAGTGCCCCTCCGATGACCACAACTTCAGCTACACCCTGAACTCGTATGCCACTTGCAACACCCCCCATCTCGCTTCTGAAGGGGGCCTGAATGCTTCCGCCACGCGAGCCGACATCAAAGAGCCGACCCGCATGATCCACGTCGCGGATTGCCCCGGTCATGGCGAGGAACGGATCGATTACACGAAACAACAGCAGAACGCCGCCACCGGAGACGTGGATATCGACACCAACGACCAGAAGGACGGCAACGTTTACGGCGGAGGAAATAAAAAGACGAACCGGCCGATTACCACCCCCGGCCTGAACTACCTGTACGTCTACTGGCCGGGACGGCACAGCGGCGGCGCCAACAATATCCTCTTCATGGACGGGCACGTGAAATCGTTCACCGACTGGAATCCCGCCATGATGACGTTCTACCGGGACGGCAAGACCGCTAACTGATCCGGCACAAACCGTAGATCGCCAAAAAGCACCTCTACGCGGAGGTGCTCTTTTATATCCTCGCCATCGTTTCGCCGATCCGAGATAAGATGCTTCGTCTGCATGTAACTCGATTCGTTTTACTTCGTCTAATCCAGTGAGAGGGAAAAACAAGCAATCCAAAAGCTATGAGAGAGGGATCTTCCGGAAGGAGATCCTGAATGAAATTCCGAATTACCGTTGCCGTTATTGCCGTACTGTTGATCGGCCTCTATGCCGGAGCCTTCAAACGGCAGAGCCGCGCCGCCCTCCCCCCGGCGGAACGGGTGGAGACCCGCCAAAAATCGGGGTTCCACGATCCCATCCGAAAGGAGCGCAACCTGCTCCAGGGCCTCATGGAGGGAGACGGGTCGGCGGATGCCGTTGATGAAGAGCCGGGGCGGAAAGATGCTATCGACGCCTTGCTCGAAGGGGAATAAATCGGACGAACAATCACCCCCCGGTGCAAACGCGCCGGGATTTTTTATAGCAGGGTTCCCACCCGGCGGCGCGGAAGTGAATGCCGATACCCTTCTGTAACCGCTCTCACCGGAGGAACCGCACCATGGAATTTGAAATGAGCGCCGAGGAGCGCCGGCAGCTTCTGGAGGCTTACCGAAACCTGCGCGTCACCGACGTGTGCGACGGGATGGACTGGACCATGCATTTCGATCTGGGCCTGGTGGATTCCGCCATCCGGCCCCTGTGGCGCACCCGCGTCTGCGGGATCGCGAAGACGGTGCGCTACGTGCCCACCCGCACCCGCATCCCGACCATGACTCCCGAAGAGTATGACGCCTACTCCTCCAACTGGTACGCCACCATCTGCACCTACCCGTTTGGCGACCTGATCGAGCCGGGGGACCTCCTCGTCTTCGATTGCGGCGGCCTGGACGTGGGGCTGCTCGGCTCGAACAATACCCTCGCCTACAAAAACAAGGGCGCGGTCGCGATGGTAACCGACGGAGGAGTCCGCGACACGGACGAGGTCATTCTGGAGAAGGTGCCGGTCTGGAGCCGCCACATCTCGCGGACGATGGTGCAGGGCCGCCTGGAGTTCGCTGACATGATGAAGCCGATCACCTGCGGCGGCGTGCCCGTTCATCCGGGAGACATGGTGGTGGCGGACGGCGATGGCGTGATCGTCGTGCCCCGCAAGATCGCGATGGACGTGGCGAAGTGGGCCCGCCGCGAACACGATAACGACAACCAGGCCCGGCGGTCTCTCTACGAGCAGGCCGGACTCCCGGAGGATGAGACTCTGGACTGACGATTTCTGCGTTGAGTCTTCAGGATTCAGAGCGAATAGGCCACGGAGCGTCGCTGCGCTCGCTACTCTGAAACTGGATCATTGAACCGGGGGCTAAAGGGTTTAGCGCTCTTTGGGAAGCGGGTAACCTTTAAGGACTCTTTCTGGAGGTGACGTGATGCCCAATCAATCAAGATTGCCCAACAATACCAAAGGCGCCGCCAACGCTCGACGGGGCGCCAATGCCACAGATAATCGGTTTACTCATACACACCGGAAGATCAGCGAGCCCGCCGGCGACCGTATATCGGACCGAGGGCGCGACGATCTGCCCGGCATAGAAGTGTGCAAAAACTGCGGCGCCGTTCACATGAATGACCGCTGGTACCGGCATGACAAGGCTCCTGCGGAAGCGCAGAGTCCCGATGCCCATCGAGTCGACGTGATCTGTCCGGGCTGCAAGCAGGTTCAGGACCACAATCCGGGCGGGGTGCTGACCCTCTCCGGGCAGTTCCTGATCGAACACAACGAAGAGATCATGAACCTCATCCAGCATGAGGATGAAAAGGCGCGAGGGGTGAACCCTCTCGAAAAGATCATGGAGATGAACAAGGACGGCGAGGACACGCTGGTCATCACGACGACCAACGAGTTCCTCGTGCAGCGACTCGGGAAGGCGGTCCACCGCGCGTACAACGGCGATATCGAGATCAAGTTCGGCGGGGATGACGTTCCCGTCCGCGTGAACTGGCACCGCGACTGATAAGAGCAGGTAATAGGGTGTAGGGAGTAGGAGGTAGGGTGTAGTAGATCAGGCCGTATACCTGGGATCTACACCCTACCTCCTACTCCCTATGTTTTTCGTCCAGACTTCCCGCGTGCGGGGGCCGTCGTACTCGGCGAAGTAGATCCCCTGCCACCGGCCCAGCAGCAAACGTCCCTCTTCCACCAGCGCCGTTACGGAGGAGCCCGTCAGGATCGCTTTGATGTGGCTGTCGCTGTTCTCCTCCACATGGTCGAATCCGGCATCCTGCGGGATCAGGCGCTCCAGAAACCGCGTGACGTCCGACCTCACATCGGGGTCGGCGTTTTCGTTGATGCACACCCCCGCCGTGGTATGCGGCACATACACCACGATCACCCCGTCCGTGAGCCCCGTACGCGATACGATCTCCTGCACCTGCCGGGTGATCTCCACCAGCTCGCTCCTCCGGCGGGTGGAGAGTCGAAACGTCTCGGCCATCCCCTTCTCCTTTTCTACTCCTTGAATGCTGGGATTTGATCCCCTCCGCGCTCTACAATGATAGCGTACCCATGCGGGACGCACGGTTGCGCCGGACGGCGTCCCCTGCCCCATCGATGCCCGGGAGGTCATGATGCCGCTCTTGCTCGCCACGCGCCAGGGTCTCTGCCTCGCTGAAGGGGACCATGTGACCCCGCTTCAGGAGAACGCCGACTTCATGGCGCTCGCCCGCTCTCTCTCGAATCCGACCGTCTATTACGCCGCCGAGCGGGGCGGCCAAGTATATCGATCCACCGATTCGGCGCGTACATGGGAGGCGGTGGGCCGCATCGAAGGGTACACCGAGTTGTCTTCCCTCGCCATCGACCCGCACGACCCGGCGCAGCTCTGGGCCGGGATGGAGCCGTCCGCCCTCTTCAAAAGCGAGGATGGCGGGGAGACCTGGACCGAAGACCCGGCGATCCGGCAGATGGCCGAGGATGAAGAGTGGAGCGTGCCGTGGAGCGATGCGAAGGGGCACGTCCGCGTGATCGCCCTCGACCCGAACGACCCCCGGCGGATCTACCTCGCCATCGAGGTCGGCGGCGTGGTGCGGTCGGAGGACGGCGGCGAGACGTGGGAGAACGTCCACGGCGGCATCCACGACGACGTGCATGCCGTGGCGGTGAACCCGAAGGAGCCGAACGTTCTCTACGCCGCGACCCGTCACCGGTTCGGGCGCAGCGAGGATTATGGCAGGACGTGGCGGCAGATCGACGCTTTCGAGGGCCAGGGATACAGCCGACCCCTCGCGGTGAACCCGGAGAATCCCCTTCAGGTCTTCACCGCCGCCGCGACGACCGGCCCCGGCGGGTTCAGCCGCCCGGACGTGGGCGCGGAGTGCGGAATCTACCGCTCGAACGACGGCGGACTCTCGTGGACGCACCTGACGAACGGCATTCCGGCGCGCTTCAAGCCGTATGTAGATGCTATGGACGTGAATCCCTCAAAGCCGGAGCACGTCGCCCTCGCGGACAGCGACGGCGCGGTTTACGAAAGCCGGGACGGCGGGGAAAGCTGGAGTCGTACGGCGCAGGCGCCTCCCGTGCGGCGGATGCTCGTTGTGCCGGAAGGGTAGGAAGGAAAAGGAAGATGACGGCTCAAGAACTCTACCTCGAAACGGTCCGTTCTCTCCCGCCGTCGGAGCGCCTCCGGTTGGCTGCCCT
>JAHWJO010000436.1 GCA_019348365.1 Armatimonadota bacterium
CGGCTCTCTTCTTCTCTTCCTGCTTTTCCCACACTGAATAGCGAAGAACCTTTAAGGCCCTATAGAGATTTGAGTGGGTGGTGGGTGTGTTAGTGGGTGGGAAGGTAAACGTGTCTTCCAGAGATCGCCCCATCGCTATCACTTCATCCCGTAGGAAACAAAAATTACTCCGCTGAGGACACCTCTCCACCAACGCACTAACGCACCCACTCACCCACTTCCCAGTAGAACCTCTTTCAAATGAAACGATGCATTAACATACGCGTAGCGTTTTCCGGGATACTGGCGGGAGTTGCTCTCGCCGGAGCTGGGCTGTCCGGGTTGGCTTCCGCAAAGGCCATGGCTCCAACCGCAGCACCATCCGCCCCTTTCCTGACGGGCCTGGAAAAGGTCCAGGAGGGGAAAACCACCCCCCTTCGGAGGGGAGCGCCCTCATCGGGGGGATACACGCAGACACCGCCGGCAGGCAGGAGGAAGTGGCGCATGCGTAAAGCTCCAGAGGTCATCCACACCTTCGACGCCAGCGCTCTGCGCCGCCTTGACCTGAGCCGCCCGGAAAACGCAGAGGAGGTCTGGGATACTCTCCATCTCCTCGCCGCACTGCAGGGGATCGTAAACCGGAGGCGGCCTCGCCTCTACCTCTTCTATACCCGCGAATTCGGGGTGGAAACGGATCGCTTCTGGTTCGACTGGCTGCGGGGCGAGGACGGCTGGCTGAGCCGGGCGGACGTGAAGCCCCTGGGGGATCTCGAATCGGCCCTGAAGTCCTTCCGGCGGTCATACAAAGGTCTCGTCGTCTACGACCCGAAGGTCCCCGCCACGTCCAACGTAGCATCGACTGCCGCCGGGGTGGAGTCCCTCCTGCCGGTACGGTACGACCCGGACCCCGACTCCCTGTACCACCGCCTGATTCACCGGATGAGGCTTCCCGTCCGGCTCTGGCTGGTCGGACCGGACGGCGCGTCGAAGTTCACGGGGTCGGGTACGATCCCCGATCTGGAAGAGCCGTCGAGCGGCAGCGCGAAGGTGGATACCTACCGCTGGGCCTTGGCGCGGTACCTGAAGACCCGGCGCGCGGATCCCCGTTACGCCGCCTATTACGTTGATGCCGACTGGCTGAAGCGGCCCCAAAACGGGGCGGTGGACATGCACACCCTCACGAACCACGACTACTTCATCGCAAAAAAGGCGTTCTTCTTCGATCTCTCCCCCTGGGGAGACGAGCGGCCGAACGACGACCTCGCCCAGCCGCTCGGGGCTGACCGGGAGATGATGCTCCGGATCCTGCAGGCGCTCTACGACGGTTCGGGCGGAAAGATCGTCAAGATCGGCGGCTTTCCGCCCTGGCCGTTCAAGTACACGACAAAGACGGGCGGGAAGCACGAGGGCGTGCCGACGGAATGGGAGTTCACCCGGCTCATCTCCCAGTTCAACGCCTATCACGAGGCCGACGCCGCAAACGTCGGGGCGATGGCGAACGCTTCTTACTATCAACACTACCCTCTCGCCGCGCGCTACCCGCAGCCGAACCCGAAGCCTGGGCTCCGAGAATGGCAAGCGAAAGGGTACGTGACGTCGGACGGCAAGGTGGCGAATCGCAGCTTCGTGGGACACTACGTGGGGGATTACGATGCCCCGGCGTGGCTCTACAAGGCCGTCGCCGCGTTCTTCCCGAATCCGAAACGTGGGCAGGTGCCGCTCGGCTGGGCGTTCGACCCGAACCTCGCCGACCGCGCCCCCCATGTCTTCGAGTACGCCTACCGCCACGCCACCCCCAACGACTACTTCATTGCGGGGGACTCCGGGGCCGGGTATCTCAACCCCCGCGCCCTCACGGTGCGGCCCGATTCGGGCCTGCCCTCCGGCCTGAAAGCCTGGCAGGAGTACTGCGAGCGGTACTATCGCCGCTTTGGGATGAGCATCACCGGCTTTGTGCTCGACGGGACTTCCGGCGCGTCCACCGACACCGAATGGGCCGCGTACAAGACGTTCAGCCCGGACGGTTTCGGCACTCATTACGAATCCGGACCCGCCCTCCATCTCGGCGTGCCCGCCATCCCGGAGCGGGACCTGCCGGATGACGTGGAAACGGCCGCGGCGGTCATCGCACGGGACGCCAAGGGGAGCGATGCCGGGCCCGTCTTCCAATGGCGGAGGAGCGTCCTGAAATCGCCGGATTGGTACGCGCGCCTGTCCGACTTGCTGTACGAGAAGCATCCTGAAGCCCGAGTGGAAGTGGTCGATCCCTACACGTTGTTCGGTCTGATCCGCCTGCACCTACGAGGAACTGGAGTTCCCCCGAATTAAAGTATAGGGAGTTAAGCAAGGCCGTTCCGTCGGTCTCAGAAAAGGGTCGATTTTAACACAGTCAAAGAGCTCGGTGATGGGCCATTCTCTCGAATACAAAACAAGCTAAACAAGTAAGAGTATCTCTCTTCTCTTGAGTTCTTTTTCTACTGCAGGTAAGAGCCATTACTCTTTGGAAAGTGTGGGCTATCCTTGGCTGTGCCAGCCAACTCTATCACACGCAGTCGGTGATGAGTAGATATGGATACACTCCTCATACCTGCACGCGCCTCCCGGTCTCGAACGACTCGATGGCGGCGTAGGCGAGGACCAGCGCCCGGCGCCCCGCCGTAGCGGGGACGGGCGGCTCCTGCCCCTTCCTGAACGCATCGAGGAGGGCGTCGATGTGCGCGTCGAAGGTGGGGTGGAAGGCCCGGTCCCTGTCGTTGAAGTAGCCCGCCTGCCACACCTCCGCCGTTTCGTCCCCCACTTGCTGGAAAGTGTAGCGGCGGACGGTGTCCTCCACCGTGATTCTGCCCCGGGTGCCGTTGATCTCCAGCAGGTGCGTACCCGGATAAGCGTAAGAGGAGTCGTAGGAGCCGACGAGGCTGCCGACCGCCCCGTCCTCGAACGCCAGGGCCAGCACGAGGGTGCGATATCCCCCGCCGGTCTTGTCCGTCATCTGCGCCGTCACCGAGGCGATGGGGCCGCAGAGGTGCTCCAGCATGTCGAAGCCGTGGCACTGGGTTTCGATGAGGTTGGCGTGGGGGTGATCGCTGCGCCCTTCCCCGCCGAACCGCCACGTCGCAAAGACGATCTCCCCCAGGCGGCCCTCCGTAATCGCCTGTTTCGCCCTCCGGACAGGGCGGGCGTAGCGGTGATTGAAATTGATCGCGAAGAAGAGGCCCCGCTGTTCCGCTTCGTCCAGCAGCGCGTCCGCTTCGTCCAGATCGAAGGCGAGCGGCTTCTCCACCAGGAGGGGATATCCCGCTCGGATCACCCGGAGAGTCGGCTCGAAATGGTCCCGGTTGGGGAGGCAGACGCTCACGAGATCCGGGCGCTCCGCCTCCAGCATTTCGATAATATCCAGGTAGGGCCGGACGCCGAACTCTCCAGCGCGGGCGCGGGTGCGCTCCGGGGTGCGCCCGGCGACCGCGCAGAAGTCGACGTCGGGGCGTGAGGCGAAGATGCGGGCGTGCTGATAACCCCATCCCCCCGCCCCGATCATGGCGACTCTGATCTTCCCCTCGCGAGTGATCCGGGTCATTGCTCGACCACCACTTTTCCCGTCTCGCCCCCCCAGAACGTCTCGAAGGCCCGCTGAATCTCGGTGACGGGAAAACGGTGGGAGATGATCTGACCGAGGTAGGAGCGGTGGGCGCGCAGCAGCTCCAGGTTACCCGGTAGCTCATCGTAGCGGAAATATTCGCTGCCGAGGACCGCTCGCTCCGGCGCGATGAGGTCCGGCGAGACCGTGAGGTTCAGGCCTTCCCCGTGCCCCACGCAGACGAGGGCCCCCCTCTTGTCGAGGAGGTCCATACCCGCCCGCCGGGCCTCCTCCTTCCCGCTCGTATCGACGGCGAGGTCCACGCGGGAGCGCCCGTGGGAGCGCAGCCCAGCCTCCACCGTGCCCCCCTCGAGGGGGATCGGCCGTCCTCCCAGGCGCTCCGCAAGCTTCAGCCGGTAGGGAATGCGGTCCGTGATGAAGACGTGCAGGTCCTCTCCCAGGAGGAGGCGCGCCATCGCCAGCACGCCCAGGCCGATGGGCCCCGCCCCGGTGATGAGAACAGATTGAATGTCGGGGTGGAGGAGACGGGCGCGCCGGAGGGCGTGGCCGCCGGTCCCCATGATGTCGAGGAGGAGGGTCGCTTCGGAAAAGGGCAGGTCTGGGTCCACGGGGAAGAAGATGTTCTCGTGGATGAGTTCGTAGGGGCCGTAGCCCCCGTCGTGGGTGAACCCCATATCCGCCCGCTTCCGGAGGCACTGGTTGGTGAAGCCCTGGCGGCAGCTCCGGCATTCCCCGCAAAAGTCCATCAGGAAAATGACGCCGGGAGTTCCTACGGTCGTGCGGGTGTCTGGCCCGGTTGCCGTCACGATTCCGGCGGTCTCGTGAAGATCGGAAGAG
>JAHWJO010000053.1 GCA_019348365.1 Armatimonadota bacterium
TTTGGAGTCGGGGCGGTGATGCCCGTGCTCGTAATGGTGGCGCAGCAGGTCCTCGCCCCAGTCGCCCTCGAAGTCGCGCCAGACGGTGTGAATATGGTTCGCGTTGTTCTGGGTGTTGTCGTACTCCACGAGGAAGGTCGGCCCCTGGATGCGGTAATAGTGTCCCTGGCCGCGCTCCAGCCCCCCCGCCCACGCGAACCGAACCTTCTCGATGCCGGCCTTTTTCAGCTTCTCCATCCGCTGCTTCGCGAGCTCTTCGGGCATGGCGCGGGCGTACTCCTCCAATAACTCTTCGAGCATCGCCTTCTGCGCCTTCGTCATGGCGGGGTACGGGAGGCCCTTCGCCTCGCCGATGTCGGCCTTGCGGGACGCGCCGGTGATGATGTCCGACGGGGCTCTCGCGTCGAGGATGGCTTCTTTGCGCTGCTTCTCGTCCATGGACTGGATGAGCTTCCGCGCCAGCTCCTCCTCGACCTTCAGGGGCCGCGTCCCCTTCAGGGGGCCATCCTTCACCTCCGCCGGGTTCGCGCCGAGGAACTGCGGTGTGGTGGCGATCATCTTCCCGTCCACGACGGTGAAGTTGAGGGAGAGGTGGTGCCCCTCCACGCGCCAGCCCCACGGCTCCTTCTCCGACGGCGTGCCCCAGACCGCGAAGGTGTACAGCTCGGGGTCGCGGGTGGGGCCGCGCCCCCCTTCGAGATCGCGGAGGACCGTTTCGAGGCTGATGATCGTGGTGGTCTTCAGGTACCCTTTCTGGCTGAGGCCCGCCTGGAGCAACCCATGGGCGAGCTTCCGCTGCTTCTCGTTCATCTCCTTGAACGTGAGGCCGGTCCGCTGCTTCGGGACGAAGTGCCAGTCTTTCCGGTCGTCGGTATCGAACGGATGCTGCGCTTTTTGTCGCTGGGCGGGGGTGAGGCCGTTCAGGAACGCTCTTGCGGCTTTGACCATGGACGCGCCGGAGGGGGGAGCCGCGCCGGAGACGGTCGCGACAGAAGCGAGCGCGAGGGCGAGGGCGATCAGATAGGGGGCGGATTCACGAAGCATGCAATTAACCTCAAATCAGATTTTAGGGGCTACAGAAAGAGTTCAGCCGGAGAACGGTTCCATCGTTGAAGGGAGGAAAAGGAGTCGCCGGATCAATTCCGAGCGCGGAGCCGAATTCCATTGTGGTGAGACTCCTGTTCCTCCCGATGGTTTCTCTCTCCTCCCTGAAATCGGGAGAGGTGAGGGGGAGCGACCGGCGCTTCTGTCTGCGTCGTGCGGGAACGAGCCCGGAGCGATATAATAGAAGGACGAACATGATTCCTGCGCCCACCCGCACACCCATTCATTCACACGTCCATCCACCCATCCATCCATGACCGAATCGATCCGAGAGAAAATCGCCGAGAAGCTGGCGCTGCTGCCCGACAAGCCGGGCTGCTACCTGATGCGGGACTCCCAGGGGGAGGTCCTCTACGTCGGGAAGGCGCGCTCGTTGAAGAACCGCGTCCGCAGCTACTTCCAGAAGGGGCACGGGCGCACGGCCCGCATCGACCGGATGGTGGGCCGCGTGTACGATTTCGACACGATCCTCACCGACAGCGAGATCGAGGCGCTGATCCTGGAGAACACGCTGATCAAGCAGCACAAGCCGTACTTCAACGTCAGGCTGCGGGACGACAAGCAGTACCCCTACCTCAAAGTCACTCTGGAAGACGAGTTCCCCCGCGTCTTCATCGTGCGGCAGCCGAAGCAGGACGAGAACAAGTACTACGGCCCCTACACGAACTCGCGCGCGGTGTACAAGACGCTCCAGTTCATCCGTCAGGCGTTCCAGCTCGCGAGCTGTAAGCTCCAGTTCTCCAGCACCAAGCTTTTGAAGAAGCCGTGCCTGTACCATCATATCAACCAGTGCCTCGCGCCGTGCGTGGGGTACATCTCCCCGGAGGAGTACGGCGCGGTGGTGAAAGAGGTCTGCCTGTTCCTCGAAGGGAAGCACGAGCGGCTGCTGAAGCGGCTGGAGCAGATGATGGTCGATGCTGCGGAACGGCTGGATTTCGAGGGGGCCGCCAAGCTCCGCGACCAGCGCGAGGCCCTGCTGAAGATGATGGAGCACCAGAAGGTCGTCTCCACCGAGAAGATCGAGCAGGACGTGATCGCCTTCGTTCAGGAGAAGGGCAAGGCCGTGGGACAGATCCTGTTCATCCGCAACGGCAAGCTGATCGGGGAGGAGCATTTCCTGGTGGAGAACGGGGCGGAGGAGGCGTACGCCGTCGCGCTCTCCGAGCTCGTCACCCAGTACTACGAGGAAGCGGCGCAGGTCCCCCGCGAGATCCTGCTTCCGGCGGAGATCGGGGAGCCGGAGGTGGTGGAGGAGTGGCTGCGGGAGAAGCGGGGCGGCAAGGTGTCGCTCCTCGTGCCCCAGCGAGGGGAAAAACGGCGGCTCGTGGAGATGGCGGAGTCGAACGCGCGGGAGTCGCTCAAGCAGATGACCCAGCGGGCTTCCGACGAGCGGGCGGCGGCGCTGGAGGGGATGGAGCAGCTTCAGGATGTGCTCGACCTCCCCGCGCTTCCTGAACGGATCGAGTGCTACGACATCTCCAACATCCAGGGGACGGAAGCGGTCGGCTCCATGGTGGTGCTGCGCGACGGCAAGCCCGCCAGGGACCAGTACCGCCGCTTCAAGATCAAAGGCCTGCCCGACGAGCCGAACGACTTCCTGATGATGCAGCAGGTCCTCCGCCGCCGCCTCCAGAACGGCCTCGACGGGGATGCAAAATTCCTCCCTATGCCGGACCTCATTGTGATCGACGGGGGAAAAGGGCAACTCTCCGCCGCCGGGATGGTGATGGAGGAGCTGGGGGTACAGCTCCCGATGATCGGGCTGGCGAAGCGGGAGGAGGAGGTGTTCGTGCCCGGCCAGAGCGACCCGGTGGACCTGCCGAAGCACAGCCCCGGCAACCACATGCTCCAGCGCATCCGCGACGAGGCGCACCGGTTCGCGCTGACCTACCACCGCACGCTGCGGGGGAAGCAGGCCGTCGTCTCGATGCTCGACCAGATCCCCGGCGTGGGGAAGACGCGGCGGACCGCGCTCTTGAAGCAGTTCGGGAGCGTGGCGCAGATGAAGGAAGCGAGCGAGGAGGAGCTGGCGAAAGCGCCGGGAATGAATAAGAGCGTGGCCGCTTCCTTATACAAAGCCCTCCACGAGGAGGATGAGGCGTATCAGGAGGAGGGGGAAGGGGCCGCCGGGGATGGCGGAGCGGCGTACCTGCCGATCTCCCCGGCGCGGGCGGCGAAGGAGTCCAGAGCGAGCGAGACGATGGAGACCCTGCTGCCGAAACCCGGAGGGGGCCGGGAGGACGATGGGGAGGAGCGCTCCGGCGACCGTCCCAGCCGCCCGACGGTCGATCTGCTGACCTCCAACGTCATCGGGCGCAGGGAACCGCGTCGGCCCTCCCGGTCGAGCTGGAAGTAACGGTCCCCTCCTGACATGAGCGCAGGGGATTTCGGGAAGAAAGCAGCCCTTTCCGGCTTTTTAGGACCCATTTCGCTGCAGCCGGGTTAGAATAGACCGGGGACAAATCGATCCCCTCTCAAGGAGACTACCGATGGCCCGCCCTTGCGTCCCGCGTTTCGCTCCCCAGCTTCTGTTCGCCATCGTGCTGCTCGCTTCATGGCTCCTCCCGGCTTCGGCGCAGGCTCAACTGACGCTCAAGATCACCTCCCCCACTCCCGGACAGGTGATCACCAATGGATTCGGTCATGTAACCGTCTCCGCCCAGCTTCAGACCACTTACGCGATAAAAACTTATAAGATCCAACTCCATACTCTCGTCCGCGAGTATCAGTACTTCGCTCCGAACGTCACCTTTGAGGATCTCGCGTCCGGGGAGTACACAGCCACCGCGCGGGTGGAAGATCAGCGGGGCAACGTCGCAACGGATTCGGTGACGTTTACCCTTATTCGTCCTTTTATAGAGATCTCAGCCCCCCGGCCCGGGGAGCTGGCCCGCTCCGAACTGCGGGTCACGGCCCGGTGTCAAGGTTGCGACTACATTGAGACGGAGATTGATCCGGGGCACCGCACGCCCTTTTACGCCCGGTGCGACTCCAGCACGCCGTCGTGCGTGGAGGCGCCGGGAACGCTCAAGCTGGATGTGGTCCGCCCCATCTCTCACCTTCCACTGGGCAGTTATCAGGTCGTGGTGATAGCGGGGACATCTTCGAGGCGGTTCTGGAAGACGGTCCCCTTTCACGTCGTGCCGGAGAAAGGTTTTCGGCAGCTGGAAAAGGTTCCAGGAACGTACATCATGGATGTCCAGCCTGACCGCCTCACTTATCAGACCGAGGGAATTCCCGGCGGCGCTAAAGGAAACACCTTGCGCCTTCGGGACCGGAGGACCGGAGAGGATGTGGCGATCAATCCAAATGATGCGAATGGGACATCCCACGCCTATGTGACTCCCCGGGGCGCTATCTATCTGTCCTACTCCCCGAATTTTACGAATTCGACTGTCCTCGAGTGGCGGGACGGCCAATTACTGGAGATCGGTAAGTTTAATCAACTGAATGTCAGGGGAAATTACGCGGTTCTTTCGAATCTGAACGGTAACGAAGTCCGCCTCCGCCATCTCGTCACCGGTGAAGAGGTGGCGATCTTTCAGAAGCCCGAAGGCATTCATTCTGCCGCTGTCACTGATATCGGTCCAAACGGTGAAGTGCTGCTAAAGATATATAGGGGCGACAGCTCGATAGGGCCATATGACCTCCTCCTGTGGCGCTCCGGATCTCTGTCCCAGATCGCCCGGACGAATGTGGGAAATGCCCGCACCGACGGCGAGAACATCGTCTATTTTGAATCCGTTTACGGTTCCGACGGCCCTCTCTATCTTCATACGTCCGGTGGAAACGTCCGCCTCGCGACCGTAGCCGACGACTTTCGAGAGAGTCCGATACTTTTAAATGCCGGCTGGATCGCCTATCAGTCAAAAGATCCCAGCGGTAAGACTCAGGTCTGGGTGCGCTCGCCGGGCGGTGAAACCAAAATGGTGAGCCTGTTCAAGGAGGGTGGAGTGCTTAAGGCACTGGGGCCGAATGGAGAGGTCATCTTCGGGCGTCCCGTGTCCAGAGAATATACGCCCTACAGGGATTACAGGCTCTACCTGACCGATTTCAGCGCGAAGTGGGAGCGGGATCTCGGATTCAACGTGGGCCAGTTCTTCTGGCAGACCGGGGGATGGCATCTCAAAGTCGGAAATTCCTTGTTCGCCGTGACCGGCACCTTTCGCGGTTTGGGAGACGTGGATGGCAGCGGCGCGGTGGAGGTGACCGACGCCACCCTCACCCTTCGATCTATCGTGGGGCTGACCCCTCTGGCTCCGGTGCAGGCGACAGCCGCCGACGTGGACAAAAACGGATCGGTGGAGGTGACCGATGCCATCCTGATCCTCCGGGTGGTCGTGGGCCTTGACCCGCCGTTCACCGCCTGACGCCGGACCGAACCCGGCGATTGGACTGTTTCATAAGGGGGATCATGTGAAATTAACAAGCGTTCCCATTGCTGCATTTTTCCTCTGGAGGGAAAATCGGATGAGATCATACAGAGCATGGCAGTTCATGGCGGTGTTAGCAGCATGGATCGGAATGCTGACGGGGGCGCTGGGAAACTCCCCGGCGCACGCGCAGTCCCTCTTCGAAACGCCGAAGACTTTCTCGTTCCAGTACAAGATTTACGGTTTTGAAGCACGGGGCGACTTTAACCGCGATGGTCATATAGATAAAGCAATCGTAGGCACTTATCGCGATGTGCCCAGCTTATCTCCCAGTAAAGATGCCATTGCTGTATTCCTGAACAAGGGAGATGGGACCTTCCACGAACCTGTCTACTACCAAGCGGATGGACGATATTATTCGCAATACCCTCTTATCGCCGATGATTTCACCGGGGATAACATCCTGGACTTCATTTTACCGGGAGGGGGCGGACCCAATTCCGTATGGATTGCATTGTATGTCGGGAAGGGAGATGGGACCTTTC
Source organism: Armatimonadota bacterium (assembly GCA_019348365.1). Taxonomy (GTDB): domain Bacteria; phylum Armatimonadota; class DTGP01; order DTGP01; family JAHWJO01; genus JAHWJO01. Next base: position 6,023 of record JAHWJO010000053.1, read on the forward strand.
ACCCTAGCAAGCAGGTGCTCAATTTCGGAAGGTCAGGATTGTATGACATTGCCGTCAGCGATGTAAACAGAGACGGGCTGAACGAAATCATCTACACTTTAAGCGGCGGGTTCTATTCAGTCATGTGGATCGCGATTAACAAAGGCGGGGGAACGTTTGTGAAAACCCAAACCCCTCCTTTGCCGCAGTCACCTTATCCTTTTGAGCCTCAGTACTTCATGCTGAGGGACATCAACCAGGATGGAATCCCGGATATCTATCTGACGGCGGAGACGTATCGTACAATACCGCCTACTTTCTTCATACATATCGGGAAGGGTGATGGGACCTTTCTCCCCGCGATCCAGCTCACCTCCCTCACCCAGGTCGCCGCCGATTTCAACGGTGACGGCATCGCTGACTTAGCTTTCACCCAACGGGACGACACCGTCCGGGTCGCCCTCGGCACGGGCGGCAGCGCCTACGGCCCGGAGACCTCTTACCCGCTCCCCGGCGTTTACGCTCTTACGAAGGGGGACTTCGACCGCGACGGACACGCCGATGTTGCAGCGATTGATGCTTCCAATCGGATCACCCTGCTGATGGGCCAGGGCAGCGGGCGGCTCGCGCCCCGATCCGGCGGGCAGATAGAGGATGCGGCCCCCCATGACCTCCTCACGGCTACCGATCTCAACGGGGACGACTGGACTGACCTGGTTGCCTCGGCGGGGGGAAAAGGCTTTCACGTGCTCCTCAACACACCCGTCAACCGTCCCGTTGCATTCGACCGGAGCTTCTCCACCTCCGAGGACACGCCCGCAACAGTGACGCTGCAAGGCTCCTCCCCGAACCCGGGCGCGGCCCTCACCTATTCCGTGATGACGGGGCCGGCTCATGGCACGCTCTCCGGCACGGTTCCTGACCTCACCTACACCCCCGATACAAACTACCACGGCCTCGACAGCTTCACGTATAAAGTCCATGAGGGACAGTTTGGAAGCAACACCGCTACCGTCTCGCTGACCATAACGTCCGTCAACGACCCGCCCCAGGCCCGAGAATTCGTCTTCACCCTCTTCTGGGACAACTCCCTCACCCTCACCCTCACCGGCAGTGACGTGGACGGCGATCCCCTCGCCTACTCGGTCGTCGCTCCCCCCCGGCATGGCTCTCTATCCGGCGCGCCTCCCCACCTGACCTACACGCCTGCTCCGGGTTACTCCGGCAGCGACAGCTTCTCCTACAAAGCCAGCGACGGGAAACTGGAGAGCAACATCGCCACCGTCAGCCTCAATGTGATCGTGCCCCGGCTCACCATCGGCAGCGGGAGCGTCGGCCCCGGAGAAACCGCCGAGGTGACGATCTCCCTCACCGGAGCATCGACGGAGGTGGCCGGGCTGAACCTGTACTTGAGAGCCGTCGGTCCCAAAGGCTCACTCCCCCTGAAGCCGGGCTTCCGCCTTGCCTCCGCCACGCAGGGTTGGAACGTGGTCCTGGACCCGAACAATCCCTGGCACGTCACTCTGGCGAGCGCGAGTCCGCTGGCGGGTCCTGCCGACGTGCTGTACTTGCGGCTGACCTCTCATCCGTCCACCCCCAGCGGGACGGTTTACCGAATTGAGGCGGCCCTGGCGGAAGTGTCGGATGCGAGAGGGCAGGTGATAGAGATCCGGTCGCTGGTGGCACCAGGAGGGTTGAGCGTGGCCCCATGCGAGGCGCGGACGAAGGGAGACGTGAACGCGGATGGAGTGGTGAACATCCGAGACGCGATCTCCGTGCTGCGGGTGGCGGCGGAGATCGAAACGCCGCCGAACTCCTGCGTGCGGAGCGCGGCGGACGTGAACTGTTCGGGAGCGGTGAACGTCGGGGATGCGGTGCTCGTCCTTCGGCACATCACCTTCGGCGAGGCGTTCCCCGCCTGTCCATAGAGGCGGACCCGTAGAGGCTGAGAGGATAGAGAGGGAGGGCCAACTCCCCTATCGGCCCTCCCTCTCTGTCTGCCGGCGGTTGACACGGTGCCTGGAAGGGACACCAAACGTTGAAGACGAATGGATCGCCCTCCGGCGACTTCACCCCTAACTCGCCTCTGCAAAAGAGCCGGGCCCGAACCCTCCAGTGTAGACCGGAAGGAGAGTCCGCGAAGGCGGACTTCGTGCCGTTGTAGGCGCGAATTCATTCGCCGGCCCCTCTCACGTCATTCACACCAAACGTTGAAGTAGGATACCGGTCTATAGCAATGGCAACCCGGGTGGGAACAGTAGGCCAAGAAAGAATTCCTCCCTCCGAGGAGAAGAGTTTTGCATCCCGATCCCCTCTCCCAAGCTTGGGGAGAGGGGTGGCCGAAGTCCGGGGGAGGGCGCAACTCCCTCATTTCCCAACTCCCCAATTTCCTAACGTTCTGCTTTGCGGATCAGGGCCGGGAGGCTTCGTCGATCCGAGCTTCCGGGACGCCCAGAGCGAGGAGCACCACCCTCGCCATCAGCTTGTTGCCGGTTTCGTTCATATGAACCGTATCCGTAGTGAGTCTTGTCGACGGGTGTCGTTCTCGATAGTCTTGAAACGCACTGTACTGATCGGCCAGACGGACTGCATGCCGGGAAGCCAGTTCACGCGCGGCAGTGACGTACTTCTCTAAACGAGCATTGAATCGCTCCTCGAATTCACCTTCAAATGGCGTGGGGGTTAAAAGCACCACTTCAATCCCACGCTCCCGCGCGGCGAGGATCATCGTCTCGATGTTGTTGCGGTAAGCCTCGACGGATACGCCTCCGGTTCCCCCGCCCAAAGGGTGATCGGGATCGAAGCCCTTATAGGCGTCGTTGATTCCGGCGCTGATCATGATGAGGGTCGGTTCGCGACTCAACACGTCCTTCTGAAACCGCCCCAGCATCTGCGTGCTGTCCTGACCACTGATTCCGGCGTTGAAGATCCGGATTCGGGCGTCAGGATAGTGAGTCCGCAAAACCTGCTCGATCTGCCAGACGTAGCCGCCTTTTGATCCCCCCATCTCGGTGATACTGTCTCCCAGAGCAACAATTCGCTCCAAATGCCGGGCCGCAAGGGGAGAAGTTGTGAGCGAAGGGGATTCTGCGGGAGGGAGAGGAAGGGGGGCTGGGCGTTCAGCACCTCCTCCGCACCCTGCCCAGGTGGAAACAAAAATACACAGGGCAAGTATAAGATGAAAGCAGGATTCGCGCATGTCACATCCTCAGGCGCCGCACGACAGCGCGGATTTTCTCCAGGCCGGTGCGGGCCACCACGAGGGCATCCTGCTGCCAGTATTCCCGGTTGAAGAGCTCCAGGGAGAGGTATCCGCGAAAGCCGATCCGGTTCAGGTCGCGGAGGAGGGCATCGATCGGCGCGATCCCGTCGCCGGGATAGATGCGGTGGGAGTCGTTCAGCTGCTCGCGCGGGGGCCGGGCCGGGACATCGTTGACGTGGAACACATGCATCGCCGCGTCGCTCAACAGGCCCACCCCCTCGAACGCGGAGCCGCCCCGGTACAGGTGGTACACGTCGGGAAGAATACATGCATCGCGGTGGCCGCTTTCGATGGCGACGAACGCGGCCTCGCCCAGCCGCCCCAGCGTTTTCGAGAAGCCCCAGACCTCCACCTGCGGCACCACTCCGAACTGATCTCCCAGATCCAGCAGCGCGCGATACCGCTCCGCCGCCCGGAGGAGGCTCACGTCGCTCCGGTCCGTCGCGCCGAGGGGCGGGGCCGCGATCCGCTTCCCCCCGATCTGCCGCAGGAGGTCCATGTTCCGCTTGGCTTCTTCCAGGGCTTTGGCGCGGCGGGCGTCGTCGTCCACGATCCACTCGAAGAAGCCGATGGCGCTCTCGACGGTGAGTCCCCGGTCCGCGATCCGGCGCTTCAGGTCGCTCAGGGAGCCGCCCCGCTTTACGTAGTCGTCGATCTCGCCGATCCAGGGCTCGATGGCGTGGTACCCCGCCTTCCCCGCGATGTCGATCTCCTGTTCCAGGGTGAGCTTCTGCCCCCGGAGCGTGCTGGTGTTCAGGCAGTACCCGAACGGCTCGCCTCGGGGCCGGTTCTTCGCCCCGGCGGCGGAGGAAACGCCGGATACCGCGCCCGCCGCGAGCATCGCCCCCGTTCCGGCCAGCAGTCGTCGTCGTGAGAGTTGTTTTTCCATTCACGCTCCTATTATCCTGAGACACGACCCCGTTATTATGATATGCCTTCCGGCCCCCTCATCCACAGGATCCCTCCCTATGCAGATCGGAATCTTCACCCGGACCTTCATTCGCCCTTCGTTGGAAGAAACCCTGTCTGCCGTGCGCCGGTCCGGCATCCGGCACGTTCAATTCGGGCTCTCGTGCGCGGGACTGCCGGAGCTGCCGGAAGAGATCAACGAGGCAACGGCCCGCGCCCTCCGTCAGGAGTTCGCCGCGCACGACATTGAAATGGCCGCCGTGTCGGGCACGTTCAATATGATCCACCCCGATATTGAGGTGCGGCAAAAGGGGCTGCGCGGCCTCCGCGAGCTTGCCGCCGCCTGCCAGGAAATGGGAACATCCGTCATCACCCTCTGCACGGGCACCCGCAACCCCGACTCCATGTGGCGGCCTCACCCGGACAACGACACGCCGGAAGCCTGGAGGGATCTGCTCCACTCGATGGATACCGCCGCGAAGATCGCGGAGGAGCAGGAGGTCACTCTGGCCTTCGAGCCGGAGGTCTCCAACACGGTCGATTCGGCGCGAAAAGCCCGGCGTTTGATGGACGAGATCGGTTCGGACCGCCTCAGAGTCTGCATGGACGGGGCGAACCTCTACCACGCGGGCGAGCTCCCCCGCATGCGCGAGATCCTGGATGAAGCCTTCGACCTGCTCGGCAGCGACATCGCCCTCGCTCACGCCAAAGACGTGGACCGGGACGGGGAAGCGGGACACCTCGCGGCGGGGACCGGCCTCCTCGATTACGATGCCTACGTGGCCGGATTACAGCGGGTCGGCTATGCGGGGCCGGTGATCCTGCACAGCCTGACGGAAAAGCAGGTCCCGTCCTGCGTTGCTTTCCTGTCGGAGAAACTTTCCCACATGATTGTACGCGATTCGGAAGGCGGATGAGGGCGGGAGAGGCGATATTCTTGCTTGCTCCGCGCGTAAGTAGTGCTGCGACAAGTTAGGTCTGGGGGAGAGACCGGCCATGTAGCGCCCGCGTCTCGCGGGCGTGCCGCCGGGGCGGCGCCACTACTCTTGCTGTCATTTCAGCGTTGATGCAATAGTAGAAACTCGTGCCGGCCCCCTCCGGAGGGATCAATCCTCCAGGAAATAGCGCAGTTGTTTCCCATCGTAAATGGCGTGGCCTTCGGGGTCGTTGTTGAAGTAGGTGTACACGTCCGCGCCCTGCCCCATGAATTCGCGGATGCGGTCGGCCCACCACCGCAGCTCGTCGTCCGTGTAGCCGGTCCCGTGGTTGCCGCCGTGGAAGCGGAGATAGGTCCACGGCGCAGTCAGCCGGATGTCAATCGGAACATGGGGGCTGACGGGCAGGCACAGGGCCGCCCCCGCGTTCTCCAGAGACTCGTATACGCGGGGGATCAGCCAGCTCTGATGGCGGAACTCGAAGGTGAACCGCTGGTCCGGCCACGCCTTCAACAGCTCCAGGAATGGCACGAGCCGCTCCAGATGCAGCGGCCAGAAATGCGGGAACTGGAACAGGATGGGGCCGAGCTTCTCCCCAAGCCCGGCAGCGCGCTCCATGAGGCGTTCCAGCGGTTCTTCCGGGTCCTTCAGCTTCTTCATGTGGGTGAGGAAGCGGCTGCCCTTCACCGCGAACAGAAAGCCTTTCGGGGTCTGCCGCCGCCAGTTCTCGAACACGCTCCGCTCCGGCAGGTGGTAGAACGAGTAGTTCACCTCCACCGTATCGAAGTGCTGTGTGTAGAACGAAAGCTGCTGCTCACCCTTCATCTTCTGGGGGTAGAACAAGCCCATCCAGTGCTTGTACACCCAGCCGGATGTGCCGACCTCCAGCAACGGCTTCTGCTTCTTCGGGCGTGGCGCTTGAGCTTTCGGCATCGCTTCGGTCTCATCGGCGAGGTCGAGGAGAGTAGTATCGTAGTCACTCGCGAGCGAGGAGGGCGGGGGCATGGCATCATCTTCCTGTGGCATCGGTGGGCGCTCTGTCTCCCCGGCATCATCCGGGTTTCCAAGATTTTCCCGTCTCGCCCCGAAGGCAAACTCCCGTTGGCGGGACATGCCGCCGTGCTGAACCTCAACGTCTTTGCAACCGGCTTGCTTTCATATTTCCGAGGGTTCCGTCTATACCTGTCATGTGCTTCTCCGTATCGGAACGCACGCGCAACGGCGGTTTCCCTCCCGAAAAGACAGGGGAGACCGGAGGGCGGGAGTCCGCTTGAATTCTGGATGGGATAGCAGACTTATGAAATCGGTGGAGCCATGTCGTTCGGAGGATCCTGAGCACCGGCAGCCGTTCTTACTGCCGGAGATCCCGAACGAGTGGCTTCGCTATCTCCTGAATTGCAGCCGGGAACTCTCCTCCACCTTCGAGCCTGCGGAGGCGTTCGAGCGTATCGTCCTGCTGCCTCTCCCCCGGCTGGCCGAGGGCTGCATCCTCCACCTCCACGCGCAGTCGGACGATCCCCCTCTCATCGTCGCCAGCGATCCGTCCTGGGACGTGTACTACCGGCAGGGACTCTCCGACCCGTTCTCAGATCTCCGCATTCCTGCAGGAGGCACGGAGGATCAAGACATGCCCGCCGCGCTCACCGTTCCGCTCCTCCTGGAGGGCGATCAGATCGGAGTGCTTCACCTCCTCCGGACCGGTTCGAGCCGGCGCTTCACGGACCTCGAACAGGCGGTCCTCTACGAGTATGCCCGCCACGCCGCGCTGGCCGTGGCCCATGCCTGGCGGCACGAGCAGGCCCAATCCGCGTATCTCCGGGAGCGCGGGATCGCCGAAACGTTTCAGAAAAGCTTCCTGCCGCACCTGCCCCAGGGAGTGCCGGGGCTGGAGGTCGCGCACCGGTACGTCCCGGCGCAGGGACCGGCGCAGGTGGGCGGGGACTTCTACGAGCTGTTTCGTCTGGGGTCCAACCATTACGGCTTCGCGCTGGGGGATGTCTCCGGAAAGGGCATCGAGGCGGCGATCCTCACCGCGATGGCGAAGTACAACCTGCGGGGGCTGGTGACGGAATTCCTCTATCCCGAAACGGTCCTGGCGAAGCTCTCCGGCCTGCTGTCGGCGCAGCTCCCCCCCGAACGGTTCGTCTCGCTCTTTTACGGCGTGTTCAACCTGCGGGGGCATCAGCTGCTCTACGCCAACGCGGGGCACGAGGCCGCCCTGGTGGAAGGCCCGGACGGGGGGATCGATTCGCTGGAGCCCACCGGCCCGGTCGTCGGGCTCCTCCCCGACTCCGAATTTCATCAGCAAACGCTCGTCCTGGAGCCGGGTTCGTCGCTGCTTCTCTACACCGACGGCCTTTCGGAAGCGCGCCAGGGGAAGACGCTGCTCGGCTCCGGGGGCGTGGCCGAGTTCTTTGCCGCCACGCGGGGACAGCCTCCCCAGCGCCGCATCGATGACCTGATAAAAAGAGTCCGACAGTTCAGCACGTCGGGATTCCGGGATGATGTGGCCGTGATGCTCCTCCATCTCCCTACGGCTCCCGAGACACAGGCCGGCTGAAACTACTAGTCAGTCAATCTTTCATTGACGGGTAGAGATGTTTGAGCTTGATGCGAGCATCCTCGGTGGTGAACCGCCAGTCAATCCGGTTCCCCTTGGCATTTCGCTCCTGCT
>JAHWJO010000437.1 GCA_019348365.1 Armatimonadota bacterium
CCCGGCCGCAGCGTGCGCGACCGGCTGGTGCCGGCGCTGGCCCTGCTCACCCTGAGCCGGGGGGCGGAGGCCGTTGAGTACCGCCTGCCGGGGGACGTGAACGGCGATTCCCGCGTCACCCTTCAGGACACGGTCCTCAGCCTGCGCGCGGTGATCGGGCTGGAGCAGTTGAACGCGCCCGCCTTCGACGCCGCCGACCTCGCCCCGGAACCCGGCGTGGGACCGAAAGCGGGGAAGAACTGCGGCGACGGCGTTCTCAATATCCTGGACGCGGTCGCCACCATCAAGCTGCTCTACGACCCGGCGGCGAACATCGCCCCCACTTTCGCCAACATCCAGCGCGAGGTCTTCAACGAGAGCTGTGCCTTCAGCTCCTGCCACAGTGAGAAATCGAAGCGCGGCGGCCTGATCCTGGAGGAGGGAAAGGCGTACGAGAACCTCGTCAACGTGACGGCCACCCTGGACGGGGACAAGCCGGACGCGCGGCTGCGGGTCGCCCCCGGCAACCCCGACGGCAGCTTCCTCCTCACGAAGCTGACCCACCCCGGCCCCGACGACGGGGAGATGATGCCGGTGGGGACCGAAAACGGCCTGGCCCCGAGCAAGATCAAGCTGATCCGGGACTGGATCCTGCGGGGCGCGCCCAATGACGGAACGCTCGACCCCGTGCCCGATTCCGGCAACACCAAGGTCCCCGTGGACCCGAATTACGATGAGATCGGGGACGTGCAGCTCGCGCCGCCGCCGCCCGGCGAGGGCGTGCAGCTCGTCATCCCGGCGTTCGCGGTGCCCAAGGGGAAGGAGATCCAGCGGAACTACTACATGAAGCTTCCGGTGGACGAGGACGTAGAGATCCAGAAGATCGAGTTCGCGTTCAACCCCGGCAGCCACCATCTCAACATCTTCAAGAGCGATACCGAGGACTACCCCGACAGCTTCACCGAGACCTACAGCGCGGTGGACTGGCAGAGCTGGTACCTGGTGGTGGATTCGCAGAACGGCTCGCTGGGGTGGCAGCTGCCGCCGGGGGTCGCCATCCGCCTCAAGGCCCGCCAGCAGATGAATCTCCAGATCCATTACGTGAACGTGGGGGACCAGCGGACGCGGAACAACCGGGGCAAGGCCATCGTCAACTTCTGGTTTGCCAAGAAGGGAACGGTGACATCTCACCTGGGGGCGCTGTTCGCCCAGAACCGGAATATCTACCTCCCGCCGCACACGTACAGCGAGTTCACCAAAACGGTGATCTTCCCTCATGACGTGAAGATCCTCGCGATGACGGGGCACTTCCACTCGCGCGGGAAGCAGTTCTACGTCAACCGATGGGACGGCAAGAACATCGGGGAAGAGGTCTACCGCAGCCTGGCGTGGGGCGATCCGCCGTTCAAGATCTACGAGAGGCCCGTGGAGGTCAAGAAGGGAGAGGGCCTGATCTACACCACCACGTACTACAACGATACCGACAAGCCGATCAAGTTCGGGGCGCAGGTGGACATCGAGGAGCACTCGAACCTGTTCGTCTTCTTCACCCCCGGACTGGCGGACGGGAAAGCGATCTACGATTTCTGATCACGGCTGACGGCGCAGGAAGGGATGGAAGAGCAGATGAAAAGAAGGGCAGCCTCCGATTTCCCGGAGGCTGCCCTTCTTTATTGCACAACCGAGAAGAGTGCGGGTAAACGGTTGGGGTTGGAGTCGGCGCAGGCCGACTTCGTGCCGTTGGTGCCGCGATTTGAATTGCCGGGCCGACGGCAAATTATGCCGGAGGGGGTGGCGGCGGGGTAGGAGAAGGAGGAGGCTTCTGGTAGAGGAAGACGGCGGCAATCTTTTCCATGCCTCCGACACGCGCATACACGCTCACGGAAAAATCCCTCGCCACCGTGTCCGGCGCGATGTAGAGCCCGTTCACCCCGATCACGCCGATCTGGGACGATCCGGAGGAAGCCAGCGACCACTCCACCGGCCCGGTGAAATTGAACGGCACGGCGACGAACTGCTGCTGATCCCGGGGTCCCAGGTCCACCACGGTCGGGCTGATCGCTAAGAAGGTGTCCTGAACCCCCAGCTCCTCCAGGGAGATCAATCCGACGGAGAATTTCAGGATCCAGATGGCATCCTGCACGTTGAGGGGGTATTCGCCGAGGGTCCGTCCCGTGTAGCCCGGACGGGCCGGGAAGACATCTCCGATGAGCCGCTGCTCATCCGTCGGCGCTTCCAGCCCAACCGAACATTTTAAAATCTTGACGGCGTCTTCAACGGTCACCAGCCCCTCGCCCGTCATATCGCCGAGCGTCGCGGCTTGAGGCGCGGACGCGGAGAGACTGAAGCAGAGGAACAACGGTAAAAGGCCGGCCCGGAAATAGCGCTGGCGTTTGATCAAATAAGTCTCCTGTAAGGCCCAATCACCTAAGGCTCAATCAACGGATTACCGGGTACGATTATACTCACTACAAGGGTTCTGTCCAGCACGGATGTGAGATTCATCGAGGATTCGTACGATCTGCCCGTTCCCCTCTGTCCCCTGGAACGGTCATAGTATAGACCCTCTCTCGATGGCGTGAGTTCCTGCACCTCTGCCCTTTTTTCCTTCCCATGGGTTCCGGCAGGAGGAAGATCGGCCCGCCGGAGAAGTTAGTGCCGTGGGGCTATCGGGGTATACCCTATCCGTGTCCACGATGGCCACAGGAGGCGAAACGATGAGCGAACGGATCGGCTGGGACGACTACTACGCGGACGCGAACGCGGCGCCCGAACTGACGGAGCGGGAGCGCGCGTTCATCGGCCTGGCGGTGACGCTGACGAAAACCTGCGAGCCTTGAACGCAGCACCGCATCCGGCGGGCGCTGGATTCAGGGATACCACGGGAAGCGGTCGAAGCGGCGGTGGAGCTGGCGTCAGCGATCAACGCGGGCGTGTGCCAGGCCATCGCGCGGCGGGGCCTCTCCCGATACGACGAGAAGGGTGAGTAAGAGTCTCCGTGCATTCGCATTCACAGGCGGCACCCCCCCGCATCACGGTCATCGTCCCGACCTTCAATGAGGAGGAGCGCATCGAGCCGCTGCTGCAACAGCTTCGGGAGCAGGGGCCGGACCTGGAGCTGCTCGTTGCCGACGGCGGCAGCACGGACGCTACCGCAAGGATAGCGGAACGATGGGCGCGGGTCCTCCCCGGCCCGAAAGGCCGGGCGCGCCAGATGAACGCGGCGGCGGCGCACGCCCGGGGCGACGTGCTCTGGTTCGTTCACGCCGATTCGGTCCTTCCGGAGGATGCCGTCGCGCAGGTCCGGCACGCCATGGAGGATGCGCGGCTCGCGGGGGGGTGTTTCCGGCTGGCGATCCCGGCGGGGGGGCTCGCGTACCGCATCTGCGACCGGTGGGGCAACCTCGGCGTGGACCTCTTCAAGCTGGCTTGCGGCGATCACGGGATCTTCGTCCGCCGGAGCGCCTTCGAGGCGGTGGGCGGCTACCCGGAAGTCTCGCTGTTCGAGGACGTGGAGCTGTACCGCCGGATGCGGCGTTACGGGCGGGTGCGGCAGCTCCGCCCGGCCATCCAGACTTCCCCGCGCCGGTGGGAGGATCATGGGCCGTGGCGCGTCACCCGGACCTACCTCCTCCTGTGGGCGCTCTACCTCGGCGGCGCTTCGATGGAGACGCTGGAGCGCGTGTACCGCAACGTGAGCCGCCGGATCAATGAACAAAAGGAGAGCGGCTCGCCCGGATTAACTTTCCGACCGTAACCGGACGCTTCAAACTGATTGCATGAATATCCTAAATATAGGATAATTCAGCATGGATAGAGAAATTTTAAGAGAACTCATTTTTGTCGGCTCTTCACAGGATGAACTGAGGGAAATGCCGCAACCCGTCAGGCGGCGAATCGGTTTCGCTCTCAAGCAGGCCCAAATGGGCGAGAAGCACCCGCATGCAAAAGTGCTTCAGGGGTTCGGCGGGGCCGGGGTGCTGGAAGTGGTGGAGGATTACCATACGGATACCTTCCGAGCCGTATATACCGTCCGGTTTGAGACGGCGATTTATGTGCTTCATGCATTCAAGAAGAAGTCGAAGCGAGGAGATGAAACTCCCAGGAAAGAGATGGAACTGGTAAAATCCCGGTTGAAACGGGCGGAAGAGATCGAGCGCGAACGATGGCAAAATTGGAAAGGATGAGGGATATGCGCAAGGAGAGCGATTACACCGTCAGCAGCGGCAACGTTTTTGAGGACCTGGGGCTTCCCAACCCGGAACTGCACATGGCAAAGGCGAATCTCGTCTCCCAGATCGGGCGCGCCATCTGGGAAATGAACCTCACTCAGGCCCAGGCCGCCAAACTAATGGGAATCGGTCAGCCGAAGGTCTCAGCGTTGCTTCGGGGCGATTTTCAGGGCTATTCCGTGGATCGTCTCCTAC
>JAHWJO010000438.1 GCA_019348365.1 Armatimonadota bacterium
CCTCACCCCCGCGCTACGCGCTGGCCCTCTCCCAATGCTGGGAGAGGGGATCGGAATCCGTGATTCGTCTCTTCAGAGGGGAATACGGCTCTGCATACAACCTGTGACAATTCAGACTTTTTAATATGGATATGCCGGTTAATATGCCGGAGTGAAACTGATCCGAAGAGAACATGATCTAAACAGATCCCTCTCCCAGGATTGGGAGAGAGCCAGCGCGTAGCGCGGGGGTGAGGGCGTACCTAAAACCTACCACCCAAGGAGAAACCCATGCCCGACGGTCGATTCGGCCACCAGAAATACCTCATCCGCCGAAAATTCTTCCGCATCTTCGGGGGCGCGTTCTACGTGGACGGCCCGGACGGCAGCCTCCTCCTGTACGGCGAGATGAAGGCGTTCAAGCTGAAAGAGGACATCCGGATCTACACCGGGCTGGAGAAAGCGGAGGAAGTACTGACCATCAAGGCGCGTCAGATGCTTGATTTTGCCGCCGCCTACGACGTGTTCGATTCCTCCACCGGCGAGAAGGTGGGTGTGCTGAAGCGGAAAGGCCTGAAGTCCCTGCTCAAGGATGAGTGGGTGGTGATGGATGCGGCGGACCGGGAGATCGGGACGATTCAGGAGGACCGGATGTTGCTCGCGTTGATCCGGCGATTCGTGCCGATGGGTCATTTCATCCCGCAGCTCTTCCGGGCCGACATCGGCGGGAGCACGGCCGGCTACTACCGGCAGTTGTTTCACCTGTTCCTGCTGAAGATGGAAGTCGATTTTACGCCGGACGTGAACGGCGCGCTGGACCGGCGGCTCGGCGTGGCGGCGGGCATCCTGCTCGGGGCCATCGAAGGCAAGCAGCAGTAACCCGGATCGAGCGCCTCAGCGAGCGAGGGGGATAGGTTCGCCGGGAAGTCTCAGCGGTTGAATTCCGAGCGGGCATCACGGCAAACTCTGTAGGGGTTTGCCTTCATACCGGAATGCACGGGCGAGGCATGGCCTCGCCTTTTCGTTGATGATGAGAGTTTCCCTCTTACCGGAGATGACGCCCATGTATCTGACCGATAAAAAAGTCGTCGTGCTCGGCGCGGCGGGCATGATCGGGTCCAACCTCGTGCAGGACCTGCTCTCCACCGGGACCGCCAGCCGGATCGTCATGTACGATCCCTTCGAGAAGGGGCTGCAGGGCGCGGCGGAGGAGATCTATCACTGCGCCTACCCCGGCGCGCGGGTGACCTGGACCACCGCCATGGCGGAGGCGCTGGACGGCGCGTCCTATATCATCTCGTCCGGAGGAGCGCCCCGCAAGGAGGGCATGACCCGCGAAGACCTGCTGCGCGGCAACTGCGAGATCGCCCGGAATTTAGGGGAAGACATCAAGAAATATTGCCCGGAGGTGGAGTTCGTCATCATCATCTTCAACCCCGCCGACATCACGGGCCTCACCGCGCTGGTCCACTCCGGCCTGAAGCCGGGGCACGTCACCACCCTCGCCGCGCTGGACAGCACCCGGCTCCAGACCCGCCTGATGCAGTTCTTCAACGTGGCGCAGGACGAGGTGACCGGCTGCCGGACCTTCGGCGGGCACGGCGAGAAAATGGCCGTCTTCAAGGGGGAGATCGCCATACAGGGTGTGAAGCTGACGGAGATCCTCAATAGCGGCGCGACGGTGAACGGCAAGGGGATGTCGCAGGAGGAGTGGGCCGAGGTGCAGGAGCACGTCCGCAACGGCGGCGCGAAGATCATCCAGCTCCGGGGGCGGTCGTCGTTCCAGTCGCCCTCGCATCAGAGCGTGGAGATGCTGCGGGGCCGCATTCAGAGCGGGGGCTACCCCTGGCCGTGCGGCGTCTACTTCAAAGAAGGCGAGTTCGCGCACGTCATGATGGCGGCGGACGCGGAGTTCACCGGCGACGGCCTGAAGGGGCACATCCCCCAGGGCGATGCGGAGGACATGGCCGCCCTCCGCGACAGCTACGAGCACCTGAAGAAGCTGCGCGACGAGATCATCCAGATCGGGCTGCTGCCCCCGGTGGACGAGTGGAATCGGGTCAACCCGAATCTCTAAATCTGGGTAATGAGGAGAGAGTACGTTTCTCTCTCCTCATTACTCATTGTGCTCTGCATTGTGTATCGGCCATCTTAATCCAGAGCTTGCTGTTTTCGGCTATAAGTCCCCTGTTCTCTTTCTTGAGTGAGTGGTTTTCTGCTTTTAGCTCACGAATTTCATTTCGAAGCTCTAAGCGGATGGCCATAGATTCGTCCATTCTCTTTGAAGTCCATTGACCATATTGGGTGACAATCGCCGAACCCACACCACCAGTCAGGAATGCGATAGTGATCGGCAGGGCATACTTCCATAACTTGTTGTTTTTCACTTGACTCTGACCTTTCAGGTCAACACAATGACCTTCACATAGACCTGCACAGATTTAACTCTCGACAATCTGAGACATCGAGCCTATAATCAGAGTGCAGATCGTTCCCCAACGATTAGCCTCCTTTGAAAAAGGAGAATGGTCTAAATGGATGGCACTCCATTTAGACCGAATGTTCTGCCCCGGTCCTTCCGGGGCTTTTTTATGCCGCAAGACTACATTTAACTACCCCCTGTTTGATCTCTTGCTTTACCTCCATCACATCAATGAGGTACAGCTGGCCGACACGTTTCTCGGCTGAGATCTTGGTCTCAGGCGTCATACAGATCTTGATTTCGTCAGAAGAAGCATCAAGCATATAAACATCAGTCGGAGAGTCATATCCCATTTTTGCCAGATGCTCAAGCACCCGTCTGACCCTCTGCAAGGAAACAACTTCACGTAGCTTTGCCACAATACGGATTTCTAGTAGATTTTTGAAGCTCAGTAAGATCGGCTTGCCTCTTTTCCCACCTCCTCCTGCGGGTAGAATCACTCCCTTTGCTATCCAATCTCTCAAGGTCCTGGCGATAACCCCTGTGATTTGGACAGCCTGTTGAATTGAGAAGAAGCCTTCTGGTATTTTGGATCTCCTACTGGCCATGTAATTGTCCCTTTCTCAGTATCCAGAAGAATGACATGGTCATCATGGCTATTACATCTCATTTCTTTAGATTTCACCTTTAGAAATTGTTTGTTTGATCGTCCCACAAGTGACGATTGTTACATGAAATGGCAATGAAACGCACTTTTATCGCACATCAGTAGAAAAACTGCACACTCAATCCCGCAAAAATAGGAACGTCATTCTTTGATCGTTGATGATCCAAACAGAATGACGTTCACCTGATTTCCTCTTCCTATTTACATCTCCATCATACCAGCCCCAAAATTAAGAACCCATGATGTCCCCGAAATTCCTTACTATTTTCGCGCTGGTCGCCGTCTACCTCATCTGGGGCTCGACGTACCTCGCCATCCGCATCGCCATCGAGACGCTGCCGCCGTTCCTCATGGCGGGCACGCGATTCCTCCTCGCCGGGGCGGTCCTGTACGCCTGGACCCTCGCGCGGGGCGCGGAACGCCCCACCGCCAATCACTGGAAAGCGGCGGCGGTGATCGGCGCGGCGCTGCTGCTGGGCGGCAACGGGCTCGTCGTGTGGGCGGAGCAGCGCGTCCCCTCCAGCCTGACGGCCCTGCTCATCTCCATCACCCCCCTCTGGATGACCCTGATGGACTGGGCGCGTCCCGGCGGAGTCCTGCCGCGACGCGCGGTGGCGGCCGGGCTGCTCCTCGGGTTCGCGGGGGTGGCGATGCTCATCGGCCCCTCGGAGATGATGGGCGAGGGCCAGGTGGACCCCATCGGCGCGACCGCGCTGATTTTCGCCACGATCAGTTGGGCCGGAGGCTCCCTCTACTCCCGCTTCGCGAAGCTTCCCGCCTCCCCCCTGCTCGTCACGGGGATGGAGATGCTGGCGGGCGGCGCGCTGCTGACTCTGGCGGGCCTGCTGACGATGGAGGTCCAGCGGATCGAGTGGGCGCAGGTCTCGATGCGCTCCGTTTCGGCCTACATTTATCTCACCCTGATCGGCTCGCTCGTGGGGTTCAGCGCGTACGTCTGGCTGCTGAAGAACACCCCGCTCGCCCTCGCCTCTTCCTACGCGTACGTGAACCCGGTGGTGGCGGTGATCCTCGGCTGGGCGGTGGCGGGGGAACCCCTGACGCCCCGAACCCTCCTGGCGGCGGGAGTCATCATCATGGCGGTCGTGCTCATCACCACGCAGCGTTCTCAGGAGCCGTTGAACGAGGAGGAGGTGCCCGGCGCGGTGCCGGAGGAACCGGGGAACGTATGAGGAGGGGGAGAGCCAGAAAAGCAGCTTCGAAAATTATAGGGGGAACCGTTCGCACTCGGCGTTGCCCCCCGCCGCTGACCGCCCGGCGTTAAAACACCGGGCTATTCTGACGAAGCCCTCCTGCGTCGGGTTGGAGAAGCCCTTTCT
>JAHWJO010000439.1 GCA_019348365.1 Armatimonadota bacterium
ACCTCCGGGCGGTTCCGGACACGAATGAAGACCGATACGATTACTGCGCCGGCACTTCCGTCCACACCTGGGTGAAAGAGATTCCCCTGAGCCGCCTGGAAGCGGCCCTGAACGCGAAGAAAGAGACTCGGATCGGGCGGTTGAAGAGCCTGGCGGTGGAGCGCGCCGACTCGTTCGGGCGGGCGATCACCCTCCGCATCGAAGGGGAGACTCCCTCCATCACCCTGAAGCCTACTCCCAAAGCCAAAAAGACCCGCGCCTCGGCAGATGAACTCGAAGACGGCGGCTCCTACACGCTCGTCGCCACCTCCCCCCTGACGAGCGAATCGTCCGAGATCACCCAACCCGTCCTCCGCACCCTCCGCGCGACGACCCTCCGGTCGCTACTGGGCGACAGCGTCCTGAAATCGACCTTCTTCACGGTGGAGCGGAACGGCAGCCAGATCCGTTTCGTGGGCCGGGGCTACGGTCATGGAGTCGGGATGTGCGTGGCCGGAGCGAACGGCATGGCGAAGGCCGGGATTGGCTACCGGGAGATCCTCGCGCGCTACTACACCGGCACCCTCCTCAATTCCCTCTACGATTTGACCCCCGCACCTGCCACCGGGAAGGACAATTAGTCGTTTAATATAATAGTGATGATGGGGATGCCTCCTCCCCGGTGAAACGTAACGACCTGCCTGCCCTTCACGAGGGATGCGGGCTGTTACGTCTCCGTCACATCATTTCCCTAGACGCGGCGATGCTGAGGGCTCCGGTTGATGGAATAACCGGCAAAGCACCCCTCTGCTCTGCCGTTTCACTGTTTTTTCGCTGTTCCGGAGGTCCTGATTTGAGGCTCTTTATTCTCCCCGCCCTGCTGTTCGCCCTGTTCGGAAGCTTCGCTCATGCCGCTTCGCCCGCCGCCCGCCCCCAGTTTCGGGGGCTGTGGGTCACCGCCTGGGGCCAGGGGCTGAAGTCCCCCGCCCAGGTGGACCGCCTGGTCCGCACGGCGAAGACGGCGCACCTGAACGCGCTGCTGGTGCAGGTCCGCAAGCGCGGCGACGCCTACTACTTCTCCGACACCGAGCCGCATGCGGCGGATGTCGTGAAGGGCTTCGATCCCCTCGCCTACCTGCTGGAGAAAGCCCACGCGGAGAAAATCCAGGTCCACGCATGGATCGTCGTGTACCCCGCGTGGTCGAACCGGAAAGCCGCTCCCCCGGCGGATCACGTCCTCGCGCGGCACCCGGACTGGGCAACGTACCATCAGAATGGGCGGCGGATGACCCTGAACGACGGCGATGAGGGAATCTTCCTCGATCCGGGCCTGCCGGAGGTGCAGAATTATCTGGTGGGGGTCGCCCGCGAACTGGTGACGAAGTACCCCGTGGACGGGCTGCATCTGGACTACATCCGGTATCCGGGCAAGCAGTGGGGGTATCATCCGGTCTCCATCGCTCAGTTCCGGGAGGATACGGGCCACACCCCTTCCGGCGCTCCCGCGAAGTGGGACCAATGGCGGCGGGATCAGGTGACGAAGCTCGTGGCGCGGATCAACAACGTGGTGGAGAGCGAGCGCCCCAAAGCCCGCCTGTCGGCGGCGGTGTTCCCGACTCCCTTGGAAAGCTACACCCTGCGGCTTCAGGAGTGGGAGAAGTGGGCTCGCATGGGGCTGGTGGATTTCGTCGCGCCGATGAACTACGCGACGACGCAGAGCCGGTTCGCCTCCCGGAGCGCGTCGCTGTTGAGCCGGGGCGGTAGCCGTCCGGTGTACATGGGCGTAGGGGGCGGCAACAAACCCGAGGCGGCGGTGCTCCAGCAGATGAAGCTGCTCCAGCAGAAAGGCGTGACGGGAGTCATCCTTTACCACTACGACGGCAACAGCCCGCAGTTCTGGCAGCACCTGGGCAACCGGCTCTTCCAACGCCCGGCTCTCGTGCCCGACATGCCGTGGAAACGAGGATAGATAGCAGTTATGAGTTTTGAGTTATGAGTTTTGAATTGACCCCTCCAGGCCCGCTTCCTTTGGGGGATCTGTGGATAGGGAGTCAGCCAATCAGGAATCAACTTCACCCCTCTTCCAAGTTCGGAAGAGGGGTATCTGTTGTACGACTTTTCGGGTGGGAGGAAGGGATTAGATGAGGGCGAGCAGAGCCGTGATGGGAGGGGAAAGCCCTCTTCCGCCTGAATTCGTGTCGGGGGGCTCCTCGTTGCCCCACCGGGGAGGACGTGTTAAGATCGATTGGAAAGTCCTGTAGCGTCGATCCTGATGGAGTGCGACAGGAGAAGAATTCACGTACCAAGAAGATGAGAGCAGAGACCGGTTGGAGGTCTCGCGCAATTGGCGTAAGCTGGCGCTGAGGTTCGTTTTGCCGTCTATATCCCCCGCCCCGACACCCGAGGTCCGTTCCGAAACGCCGCCGGCGGCGAATCCGGTCCATACATCCTTTCTCCCCCGTCTCCGGGGCTTGCGACTCAGTGCGGCGGTCTTCCTCGCCTTGATGATCCTGACGAACCTGATCGTCGCGTTCATCCCGGTGTCGTTTGACGCTCGCTTCCGCATGCCCCGGACGACGGTGCGCGGCTGGGAGCAGATCGTCGGGGAAGCGCATGCGGCGAAATCCCAGGGCTACCTGGTCGTGATCGTTCTGGGGGACTCGGTGGGGTGGGGGTATGCGTCGCGAGGCTCCGAACAGACTCTCGCCTACGGCGTACAACACACGCTTCAGGCCCTCCCATCGGATCAACGCCCCGCCTTCCTCTCAAAAGGGGAGCCGAAGGTCTTCAATCTCAGCGCGATGTCCGCGTACTCCGCCGACCATTACGCCCTGCTCATGCGGTGCCTGAATGCGGCGGACCTCGTGGTGATGCAGGTGTACCCCGGCCATTACTCGGAGGCGTACATCAAGGACGCCAACTTCCCGAGCTACACCGAGCTGGCGAAAGGCCTCGATCCCGCCGATCCTCTCTCGCGGGAGATGGTGGAAGCGCTCCCGGAGGCGAGCTATCCCCAGCGCCTTCTGGGCGGCATCGAAGCGCCGGTGCGCCGGCTCGCGCGGACGGCAATTCCGCTCGCGGCGAAGAAGGATTACTTCCTCTCCCGCTCGGGACTGGACCTCACCGACCCCGGCAACCTCCTGAAGAGCCAGACCGCCTCCAGCGTCTATCTCCCCTTCCCCCGGCTTTCCCCAAAGCTTCAGGAGACGGCGAAGGCGGCGTACGCGGGCCAGTTCCAATTTTCGGACGGCCCGAAGACGGCCCGCGCGCTCCGCTACTACGAGGGCATCGCTGCACGATGCCGGGAGCGGGGCATCCCCCTCATGGCAGCCGTTACACCGTGGTCCCCGATCATCCGGGAGGAGTTGGAAGCGAACCCCCGGTATCGCGCGCGGATGGCCCAACTGCAATGGATGACGGAGCGGAACGGCGGGAAGTGGGTGGATTATAACCACGAGGGCGGGCTGGGGCTCACCGCTGACGATTACCACGATTACAGCCACATCATCGGGGAGAACCTCGTCCGGGTGGGCGAGCAGGTCGCCCGTGACCTCGTCGCAGCGTTCCCCGGATCTCCCCCATGATCTTCACCGATGCGGCCTACTGGGTGATCCTGCTGGCGGCGGTGGCGACGTTCCACCATATGCCGAAGGAGCGGCGGCACTGGGCGATCATCGCGTGGGGGAGCTTCTTCCTGGCGAACTGGGGCGGCTTTCTCGTCCTCGGCCTCTTCCTCTACGAGACGCTGTTCAGCCGACTGTACCGCAAGTTCAGCTTCTGGTGCGTGGTGGGGATCGTGCAGGCGGTGGCGATCCTCGGGTACTTCAAGTACCGGGTCTTTCTCCTCAGCATGGTCGCGCCGATCTTCGGGACCGCCCCGGTGACGATGGCGCACGTCCTCCTGCCGCTCGGCATCTCGTTCTTCACGTTCGAGTTCATTCATTACGCCGCCGACCTCCGCAAGGGGAAGTACGAGCCGGGGAAGCTGTCGGATTACGCCGCGTTCATCCTCTTCTTCCCGACGATGGTGGCGGGGCCGATCAAGCGGTTCAACGATTTCCAGCCCAAGCTCCAGGCGGCGCGCTGGTCGAACGATCAGGCGCTGGAGGGACTGAGCCGGATCGCCGTCGGCTATTTCCGTAAGGTCGTCATCGCCGACACGTTCGCGCGGCTGGTGCTCCCGCCGGCGCAGTTCACCGAGCTGAACCCGAGTGCGGTGATCTCGATGGTCGCCTACTCGATCCAGATCTATAATGACTTCGCGGGGTACAGCGACATCGCCATCGGATCGGCGCTGGGGTTCGGGATCCGGGTGCCGGAGTATTTCCTCCCGCCCGCCTTCGCGTTGACCAGGGCGGGGTGGTGGGGGCGGGGGCACGTCGCGCGCTATCGCTGGTGGGGGGGTTAGGGGGGCTTCCGGGTGGG
>JAHWJO010000440.1 GCA_019348365.1 Armatimonadota bacterium
AAGAGCATCTCGCCGAAGTGGAAACGGAGCGCGGTCGAAACGTCGAGATCGAGGTCGGTGTGGTGGACGTTGTGGAACCGCCAGAGGAACGGGATCCGGTGGGTCATCCGGTGCCAGAGATAGATCGTGTAGTCGAGGAGGAGGAAGGCGAGGAGGCCCGCGAGGAGCGGCGGCAGCGGCAGGAGGCGCACCAGCCCGAATTCCGCCCGCTCGGCCCGGTGCGCCGTCCACACCACCGCCGGCACGAGCGCCAGCCGCAGAGTGAGCGCCGCGATCGCCACCAACGCGCCGTTGATGAGCAACCGCCGCGCGCGGGACTGCACCCGGCGACGGAGGCCATAGCGCGACTCCACCCTGAGGAGGAAAAGGAAGAGCAGGGCCAGCGCCGGGCTGCCGATGACGTCTACCGTCGGGTAAAGGGGGATGCCCAGAAATTCCATGAGGGTAACAGGGGAACGGAAAGGGAGCGCCCGTATCCGTGCTCTTGCCGGCGGCTTGCGGGATGCTCAGGGACTCTTCCCCGTAAAATCTCGCCCGCAAACGTTCGGTTTTAAACGGTCGGGGGGATGTTTACGGCAGAATGAGTTCGCCCCCTGCGTTCCGGAGCAGCGGAAGGAAGAGGCGTTTCCCCAGGCTGGCCGGCCTCGACATCGTTTCGGAAAGGAGGACGAGAGGCCGCAGATGAGGGGAACGATCCGCGGGGGCATGGAAAGCGCGGAGGGGATCTGCGCCGGGCCGCCGTTCATGACATGAGAGGGAGAGTCGGAACGTTAATATGTGGGATCAGGAGGAGCGGCGGCTCAAAATGGGTATGAGAAACAGGCCGGTGATCTACGCATGCCTCCTCTTGTCACGAACTCTTTTATTCCGATCTCTAGCCCTTCCTTTTTACCCTCCTCGCATGATGAACTTCACTCTCTGGTTCGTGATCATCGGCGGATTGCTGATCTTTATGGCGCTGTGCGGTACGGTGATGAAACGCCTTCCGCTGACCACCTCCATGCTCTATCTCGCCATCGGCTTCGCCCTCGGGCCGGTGGGTTACGGCCTGCTGCATGTCGATCCGCTGCGGCACTCGGCCTTTCTGGAGCGACTGACCGAAGTCGCCGTCATCGTCTCCCTCTTCACCGCCGGCTTGAAGCTCCGGATGCCGTTCAGCAACCCGCTCTGGCTCCTGCCGCTGCGGCTGGCCTTCATCTCGATGGCCCTGACCGTGGGGCTCATCGCGCTGGTCGGCGTGACGGTGCTGAAGCTCTCCTGGGGCGCAGCGGTCCTGCTGGGGGCGATCCTGGCTCCGACGGACCCGGTCCTGGCATCGGACGTTCAGGTGCGCGATCCCGGCGACAAGGACCGGCTTCGCTTCACGCTCACGGGGGAAGCCGGCCTGAACGACGGGACGGCGTTCCCGTTCGTTATGCTCGGCCTGGGGCTGCTGGGGCTGCACGAGATCGGGGAGGGCGGGTGGCGTTGGCTGGCCGTGGATGTCCTCTGGGCCATCGGGGGCGGACTGGTGATCGGAGGGGGGCTGGGACACCTCATCGGGCGGTTCGTCCTCTTCCTCCGCGCCGAGCACAAGGAGGCGCTGGGACTGGACGATTTCCTGGCGCTGGGCCTGATCGCGCTCTCCTACGGGACGGCGCTCATGGCTCATACCTACGGATTCCTGGCCGTCTTTGCGGCGGGCCTGGCGCTCCGGAGAATCGAGCAGGACGCGGAGGGCGAGCTTCCCCCCGAGGCGATCAAGAACATCGCGCTGGCGGGTAAAGAGAGGGAGATCGCCACGGATCCGGAGATCGCCCCGGCTTTCATGGCCCAGGCGGCCCTGGAGTTCAACGAACAGCTGGAGCGGATCGGGGAGATGACGGTCGTCCTGATCGTGGGGAGCATGCTCTCCGCCCGGTTCTTTACCCTGGACAGTCTTGTCTTCGTCCTGCTCCTCTTCTTTCTCATTCGCCCCCTGTCGATCTGGATCGGGCTGCTCGGCTCCCGAACGTTTCTTATCCAGCGCCTGCTGATGTGCGGGTTCGGGATCCGGGGGATCGGGTCGATCTACTACCTGATGTATGCGATCCAGCACGGCTTGCCGGAAGAGCCGGCGCAGAAGCTGATCGGGCTGGTCCTGGCCGTGGTCACGGTCTCCGCCTTCGTCCATGGCACGTCGGTGACCCCGATGATGGAGTGGTACCGGCAGAGTATGGAACACCGCAAGCGGCGCGAGCGGAGGGCGGCGGCAATCCGGAAAGATTGAAGGGGGAGACGGTTGCGATACGAGGAAGACTGCCGGAGGAGGCGGGAGATTCCCATCTTCCGGCAGCCGAAACGAAAAAAGCCGGGGAGTCCATAATCGAGGACTCCCCGGCTTCGTTGCGTTCATGGTGCAGGGCGTGACCTGGATTTGGTCTTCCCGCTTATTGAACGGCGCGGAGAACGTCGATATTCCAGGCCAGCCACTCGTCGTTGCCCGCCTGATACGCGACCACCCGGACGAGATCGCCCTCTTTCAACTCATGGACGGAGAGGGTGTTCGATGCGTGCGTGATGGTGGCTTCTTTCGGAACGTCCAAACGGCGCTCGTTGCCGTTCGCAGTAACGGAGATGTTCCGATCCGCCACGCCGGCATCGTCGGTGACGCGCCCGATCATCACCCGTCGCCGGACGGGCCCTTCCGAAGCCCCGCCGTAGCGGCCCCGGTTCTGACGGGTTTGAACGGAAGCGGATCGTCGGTCGCGTCTCTCATCCTTCTGTGCGTCCTGGTATCGCTTGTAGGCGTACGCCGCGCCCGCGCCGAGGAGGATGCCCCTCCCGGTCTTCCCGGTGAGGATCTGGTGGGCGGCGGCGGCGCCCAGACCGATGGCCGTGTTCTTGCGGCCCGAGGTGCTGGCCCCGGCGAAGGGGGCGGGAATCATGAGTCCGGCCATGGCGACCAGCGCCGGCAGTGCCGCCCAGGATCGTGTTTGTAACTTCATCGTTCGGTTCCTTTGCTTGTCTGAGGGTATTGGGAGGCCTACAGGTATTCGTTCCCCCTCACGCGGACAACAAAACGTTGGATACCGCTTCTGCCGGAATGACGAGATTCCGATGTTGCCGCAGGACAGGTCGGGTAGCGTGTGTAAATCGTCTGGAAAGAGAGCCGGGCAGTCGGAGGGGGATCGGGTATTCAGGGTCAAGAGGAGCGACCGTCGGGAACAAGAGGACCGGGGAGGCGCGGGCCGATGAAGGTGACGATCTGGGTGGACATGGAGGGGGTGGCGGGGATCTGCGTCTGGCCGCAGGTGATGGGCGGCGCGGAGCGGTACGAGGAGGGCCGGCGGCTCCTCACGGGGGAGGTCAACGCGGCGGTTCGGGGCGCGAAGGCGGCGGGCGCCACCGAGATCGTAGTGCTGGACTGCCACGGCGCGGGGGGAGCCTACACCTTCAACAGCTTCCTCCCCGACCGGCTGGAGCGCGGGGCCGAGTATGTCAGCGGCCACGCCTGGCTGCGCTACACAGAGCCGCTGGAAGATTGCGATGCGGCCCTCATGGTCGGCTTTCACGCCATGGCGGGGACTCCTGACGGCGTGCTCAGCCACACCATCTCCACCGAAGCCCTCTACAACGCCTACATCAACGACACCCTCGTCGGGGAAGCGGGGCTGTGCGCGGCGGTCTGCGGCATCCGGGATGTGCCGTGCCTCCTCGTCACCGGGGACACGGCGACCTGTCGGGAAGCGCGGGAGCTGCTGGGCGAGGGGATCGTGGAAGCGCCGGTGAAGGTCGGGCTGGGTCGCTACGCCGCGCGGCACATGGCCCATGCCGACGCCTGCGACCTCATCGAAGCGAAGGCGAAGGAAGCCCTCTCCGATCTCTCGCGGGTGAAACCCTATAAGCCCGACGAACCCGCCGCCGTCCGGTTCGAGCTGGCGACGGCGGAGGACGCGAAGCGGTACACGGCTCACCCCGCCGTCCAGCGCGAGGGCGACCGCGTGGTGATCTCCCGCGCCGGGACGTTCAAAGAAGCCTGGGACCAGATCTGGAACCGTTGAGGCGTTACGGGGAGGCCGCCGGATAGATCCGGCGGAATAGGCCCCGCAGGAGAAATCCCAGCGCCAGCAGCGCCAGCCCGCTCGCCATCGTGCCGGACCGGAGCGAGACGGCCAGCGCGATGCAGAAGATCAGCCCCAGTACCGGGATCGCATCCGGTACGAGCTTCCCTTCTTGGGGCATCCGCAGCGCGGCGAGATTCGTGATGCTGTAATAGAGCAGAATCGTGAACGCCGCCGCCGCCACGACCCCCTCCAGTGTCCCGAACACCGCCAGCGCGACGATGATCCCCCCGCTCAACACAATCCCATAATCCGGCACGTCGTGGCGGGGATGGAGGTGCGCCAGGACCGGCGGGAGGTCATGCC
>JAHWJO010000441.1 GCA_019348365.1 Armatimonadota bacterium
GGCCCGGCCCTCTGCGCTTCGCGCATTCACCCGCCTCTCCCGATAGTTGAAGTACGCGGGGAGGGGAGCCGAACCTGCTCATTGATCGGTTCCTCCTCCCTTGAACCATCCTGCCTATTTGAACCGCTACTGTTGCTTTTTCGATGAGTCCCACCGGTTCAGGACCCCAGGCCCGTTTTCAGGACCCCAGGCCTGTTCAACAGGGTCGGGAGAGTGGATTCCGGCGTTGACCTCCTCCGGCCTCTCCTCGCCTCTTCATGGATCCGCGCTATCGCTTGCTGCCTCCTCCTCCAGGTCGGCGGAGACGACGAGGATCTCGTTCCAGCGGGTGGTGAAGCGCGGCGACCGCTTTTCCTGCCGCATGCTCCACTCGCGTTTCGTCCCCGCCGACGCGAGCTGAATCCTCCCTTTTCCCCGCTTCCGGTTGAGGTCGTCCACAACCCGCATGACGGCCTTCCGTTTTTCCATCTCTTCCGGCGTGGCGAAAAGGCTGAGCTGCGCCCCCGCTTCCGGCACCACCTGGGTGAAGATCACGCCCGCCTTGGAGTAGGGGTAGCCCGGCCTGAAGATCCGCTCCAGCAGGGCGTGAGCGGTCTCGACCAGCTCCGGGGTGTAGCTCGTCGCCATGGGGAGGCGGGCCGTGGCGTAGTTGGCGTAGCGCAGCGTCTTGCGGTGGCGGCTCGTGTGGATGAACACCTGAAGCTGCATCACGGCCACGCCTTCCCGCCGCGCCTTCTCCGCCGCGCGCGAGGTGTAGAGCGCGACCGCTACTTTCAGCTCCTCCAGCGTCGCCACGGCCCGCCCGAACGAGCGGGAGCAGGTGATCGACTTTTTGGCGGGCGGGGCGAGCTCCATCGGGATGCAGGAGGTCCCCCGCAGCTCCAGCACGGTGCGGAGGCCCATGACCGTCAGCCGCTTCTTCACCCAGGCTTCGTCGGCGTTCTTCAATTGAAGGACGTTCTCGATTCCATGGTTGCGGAGGAGCGCGGCCCGCTCCGGCCCGATCCCCCAGACCTTCTCCACGTCGAGGGTTTCCAGCAGGCCGTCCGGATCGGGATGGGCGATCAGGTCGAGGACGCCGTCCAGTACCGGGGTCTTCTTGGCCACGGCGTTGGCGAGCTTGGCGAGGGTCTTCGTCGGGCCGATGCCGATGGAGACGGGGATGCCGGTCCAGCGCCGGACGGTGGCGCGGATCGTTCGGGCGTGCGCCGTTCGTTCCGGGGGCGGGAAGTGATCGAGGGAGAGGAACGACTCGTCGATGGAGTAGACCTCCATCTCCGGGGTGAACGGCGCGAGGGTCTGCATGACGCGCTGGGACATATCGGCGTAGAGGGCGTAGTTGGAGGAGTAGACCGTGACGGCGTGCTCCCGGAAGAAGGCTTCGCGCTGGAAGAAGGGATCGCCCATCTCGATGCCGAGGGCCTTCGCCTCTTCCGAGCGGGCGACGACGCACCCGTCGTTGTTGGAGAGCACGACGACGGGCCGGCCCGCGAGCTTCGCGTTGAAGACCCGCTCGCAGGAGACGTAGAAATTATTGCAGTCCACCAGCGCGAACGCTCTTTGGGGAGTTGGGGAGTTGGGAAATTGGGGAGTTGGGGAATTGAGCGTTGGGCAGGGGGCGTTGGGCGTGGGGTGGGGGGCATGGGGGGGCGTTGCCCCGCGAGAAGAGGGGAGTGTGTGGCCGTTCGCGCTCGATTCGGCCTGCGCTTTCCAGATGCCTTCAAAGAGATCCAGTGCCATGCCTCGCCGTTGAAGACGTACTCTTGAGACTTGAATGCCTGAGTCTCGCCCTCACCCTGTCGCTTACCTTCTTTCGCGCCGGCCCTCTCCCCATCCTGGGAGCTATGCATTACGCACATGTTCTGAGGCGAGCGTAAAGAGTGGAGAGAGAGCCATTAAGAAGCCTGGAGTTCGGTTCCTTAGCCCTCTTGCTCCACGCTTAGAATATGGCTTAGGGTTGCTCCATTAATCCCCCTTAGAACATATGGGTAATGCATAGCTCCTGGGAGAGGGGATCGGAATGCTTGACCTGAGGGGGAGGATACCATCGGTACGGAATTCCTTTCGGTATCGATTCCCTTCCCTACCGGTTCAAGTCGTACCTTCTCCGAAGGAATTCAGAACCTCCCCACTCCCTTTTTCCAAGAAAGAGTGCGGCCCAACCCGTAAAGCGGTACGTTCAGATCCCCTCTCCCAGCATTGGGAGAGGGCCAGCGCGAAGCGCGGGGGTGAGGGCGACTCCCCGACTCACAAACCCAAGACTCAAAGACGGATCCTCCCAAGGCCAGCGCGTAGGGCGGGGTGAGGGAGTCTGGAAGGCGGTGTTCGGAACCGGTCCGGGGGTCATCCTCCAGGCCGGTGGAGTTTGGGAACCCAGGTTCCCGAACCGAGGCTGACGGAGGAAGGAGGTCAGAATCGCTTTTCAGGGCGTGGGACTCTCCAACAGTATATCCCAAAGGTGTCCGGCGGCTCTGTGGTGCCCATCTGGGGCCGTACAGAGCCAGGGAGAAGGGGAACGGCAAAGGGTGGAATCCCTGTAAGGTGATATAAGGGGTGCAAACAGCGACAGGCGAACAGAGAAAACGGACGTATTTGACCGCCTGACGGACCAAGTGAGCGCAATTGCATAAAAGTGTGTGGGATATGCGGAACAACAGGGCGTTGGATCCTCTGCCTCTCTTCATCACGATGATCTCACCCTCTGCCTCATCCCTCCTATAAGGAATACTGACGTGCCTGATGGAATCGCCCTCGCTTTACTCTCCGCCTTCGCATGCGCCGCCCTGTTCGGCCGGTTTCGGGATCTGGTCGGGCCGGGACATCGGACGAAAGCCGAGAATCTGATCGTAACGCCTTCGGAAACCGCGACGGTAGCCCGTCTGTCCGAGCGGTCGGGAGAGCGGCCCCGAAGCGCTCCCGTCGATCCGGAGGCGCTGGAATTCTTCAGGCGGGAAGCCCGAACGCTGAAAGAATCGCAGGGAACCCCCGCCTTTGAAGAAATCCTTCAGAATTCCCTGGAAGCGGTCTGCAATGCGATCGGGGCGGAACGCGCCTACCTCTTCCTCGTGCATGTCGGCGCGAAAGAGCTGATCAGCTACCGTGCCGTTGGAGCGGGAGCGGACACCATGATCCTGCTGCCGACGGACCGGGGCATCGCGGGGGAAGTGTTCCGCTTCGGGTCCTCCCTGGTGGTGAACGATCTTCCCGAGAACGCCGGATACGCCGCCGATCTCGAAGAGCGGATCGGCTGCCAAGCGCTCAACATCCTGGCCGCGCCGCTCAAGGACCCGCTGGGCAAAACGCTCGGGGTGTTCCAGGCGCTGAACAAGCCGGGCGGATTCTCGGCATCGGACCAGGCCTTGATCCTGCCGTATATCTCCTCTCTGGCGGATGCGCTCTACGCCTCCCTCCACCCCGCTCCTTCTTCCGGCGCGTAAGATCCCGGGCACCGGATCGATGGGAAGGAAGTTCTCGGTAGGAGGGAGGGGGGACCTCTCCCCCACCCCCTCCCCGACGCGGGGAGGGGAGCCGAAGGCGTTCATGGATCGATTCCTTCCCATTTGAACCTCCATCCGATATTGCCGCGTAGTACAAGCCGCCTATTCCATCCCTTGCTCGGAATGGTCCTGATGAGGTTCTCCGCATGAGCCGGATGCGATCCCGCCGTCCTTATTTGCGGGCGGTGATGGCTTTCTGCCACGCCTGAAGGGACTCTCGGATGTAAGGCATGGGATTCTTCGGGTGTTCTTCGTATTCCAGGGCGAGGAGGCCCCGGTAACGGATGCGCCTCAGGGTCCGGTAGAGCCGGTCCAGATCGAGGTCCCCTTTACCCAGCTCGGTGAACTCTTTCCGGCCGTTCACCGTCCTCACGTCCTTGAGGTGGATGCTGTAGACGCGGTTGCCGAGCTTCTCCACCACTTCCACGGGATCGACGTTCGAGCGGAGGAAGTGCCCCGTGTCCACGCAGGCCCCGATCCGCCGGTCCCGCCCCCGGAGAGCCTGATAGATCGACTCCGGCTGATCGTAGCGGGAGCCGGGGCCGTGGTTGTGGATGGCGACGTTGACCCGGAACTCCCGGACGAGGTCGTTCAGTTGATCGAACGAATCCGGGGCGGGGTCCGCCGTGAGGGTGGGGATCCTCATGGCTCTCGCGAAGTTGAAGACCCGCCGGTTTGCGTCCCGGTCGCCGCCGAACCCGACGACGCCGTAGGCCGCGAGGCGGACGCCGTTCGCCTTGAGAAGCCCCTTGTACGACTCCAGCTCCCGAAGGTCCATGACGAGGGGGAAGTGCCCATCCCAGCCCTCTACGTGATCCAGGCCCAGCTCGCGGTGTTTCTGGAGCTGTCGGGCATGGGGAATTCCCTCAGCGAATAGCTCTGGAG
>JAHWJO010000054.1 GCA_019348365.1 Armatimonadota bacterium
CGGACGGCGCGACGGCGCGGATGCGGTGGTTCCCCGCATCGGCGATATAGACCGTGCCATCGGGCGCTTCCAGAACGGCCTGAGGTTTTTGAAGAAGGGCCTGTGGCGCGAGGCCCCCCTCCCCTCCATAACCGGCCTGACCCGTCCCGGCAACGACCTCCAGCGCACCCGCCGGGGCCGCCATGGTCGTCCATGCCACAATCGCAAGGGTTATAAGGTGAGGAGCGAGCCGAAACATCATGGGTTCACTTCAAAGGTGAGGCCGTCGTATCCCAGCTCGATCCCCGAAGGCAGCTCCCGGTTCATCGTCTCGTGGTCCACGTCGTGGGTCATGTGGGTGAAGTAGGTCTGTCGGGGAGAGAGCCGCTGCGCCGCCTCGATGGCCTGCTCGAAGTTGAAGTGGGTGGAATGGGGCTGAGGCCGCAGCGCGCCGAGGACGAGCACTTCGAGGCTTTGCAGCAGATCCATCGAAGCGGGAGGGATCTCGCTCACGTCCGTCACGTAGGCGAACCCCCCGACCCGGTACCCGAAGATGGGGAGCCGCCCGTGGAAGATCGGGATGGGGACGATGTCCAGTTCGCGGACGGGGAAGGGACCCTCCACCGGGCGCAGTTCGAGGGAGGGTTTTCCGCCCCCGGCCTGCGTATCCATGAACACGTAGGAGAAGACTCGCCGCAGGTCGCCCAGGGTTTCCTCGCCGCCGTAGCAGGGCATCGGGGTTCCCTGAATGAAGTTGAACCGCCGCACGTCGTCCAGCCCGAAGATGTGATCCGCGTGGGAATGGGTGAACAGGATCGCGTCGAGCTGCCGGACCCCGTAGGTGATGGCCTGAAGGCGCATCTCCGGCGGCGTGTCGATCAGGATGCTCGTCTCTTCGGAGCGGACCCATGCGGAGGTGCGGTATCGGTGGTTCCGGGGATCGGGGGAGGTGCATACCGCGCAGTCGCACGCAATGACGGGAACGCCGGTGGAGGTCCCGGTCCCCATGAGGGTCACATTCAGGGAAGAGGAAAAATTCAAAGGAGATAGTCTCTTGATTGTTAATAAAAGAACGGGCGAGCGGCTCGAAACTACCGGCGGGAAACTCTCATCTTGTACGCGTGATTGGCCGGCCTGTCCAGCACTACTCGGATCTCCCGGTGCATCACCCTCTAATTCTTAACACATTCGAGCCGATTTTCGGTAGACATGCGGGCTCACCGGCGGCGGGGCGGTGTTAAAGCAATGGGAAGCGAGCCTTGCGACGGGGCTCCGGCGGACCTTCAGGTGCAGCTGCACGGTGGATTCACCTTGCAATAACTGGAGCGATCCGATCCGATGTTTTTGAGCGAGGAGGTCATATGGTAAGACGACGATTTATGACTCATGGGGGCACCCTCATCGCCCTGATCCTGCTGGCGGGGCCGCTGCTGATCGCCTCCCCCGGATGCGGAGGCGGGGACGATCCTCAAGTAAGCTCACAAAGCCCGTACGCCGGACTTTATCTCGGTTTAGCGGACCTGAACGACAGTATAAACGGCTCCCTCGAATTGAATGTGGATTTCCAGGGGAAGGCCACCGGAAGCTTCCGGCTGATCGATGTCGCGACAGGATCAGGATCGAAACCGCCGCCTTTCCCGCATGGCATCTTCCCGGTGAGCGGTTCCGCCAACATGAGCAACGGACAGTTCAGCGTGTCCGGGACGGGCATCGAACTGAACGGCGCTTCTTTTCCCATCGAGATCACCGGCACCCTTACCGGATCCAGCAGTGGATCGACATGGTCCGTGCAGGCCGGGCAATACAGCGGGTCCGGCACCATGACGTATTTTCCGCCGGGAGGGGTGACCGTCGGCGCAGGAACGACAGGCGGATAGAGGATTCGGCAGAGGAATGAAAAACCGTCGATGACGGGCATCGGAGTCCCCCATGCCCATGCGGTCTGATCTAAATACCTGCATGCCGTTATTGAGCAGACTCGCCGGGGAGACACGTACGGCGGATGGAACAACATTCCATGGGGTATCGAACAGTGAAGTGGATCCGTTTCATGGTGAGCGGAGTGCGCCTGGCGGGCGTCGGGGGGCTTCTCTTTGGGGGGATCGTTTCGCCCTCCGCTCACGCGCAGAGGCCGGGGACCGTCTGGACCGTCGCCGGGGGCTTCCTGGGCGACGGAGGCCCGGCGGTCCGGGCCTCCCTGACCCGACCTTCCGACGTGGCGGTGGACCCGCAAGGCAATCTTTACATCGCAGATAGAAACAGCCTCCGCATCCGTCGGGTCAGCCCGGACGGAATGATCACCACCGTAGCCGGCAACGGCAGGGCGTCTTTCTCCGGCGACAGCGGCCCCGCCACCCAAGCCGGGCTGTCTTCGCCTAAGGGCATTGCCGTAGATGGCTCCGGCAACCTTTACATTGCGGACCACCACCGCATCCGCCGGGTCAGCTCGAAGGGAATCATCACGACCGTCGCGGGTACCGGTCAGCCCGGTCTCTCCGGAGACGGCGGACCGGCGCGTCAGGCTCAACTCAACGACCCCAACGGCCTCCATGCCGATGCCGCCGGAAACCTTTACATCGCGGATACCTACAATCACCGAATCCGAAAGATCGGCCCGGACGGGAAGATCTCCACTGTCGCAGGCTCCGGGGCCGTGGGGCGGTACGAAGGCGGCTTTTCCGGGGACGGCGCGGCGGCGACGGACGCGAGATTGAACCTCCCGCACGATGTCGCTCTGGATGACTCCGGCGCCTTCTCTATCGCCGATTCCGGAAACCACCGGATTCGGAAGGTCGGCGCGGAGGGGAATATCTCCACCGTAGCCGGTTCCGAGGGCCGGGGCTACTCCGGGGATGGAAGCCTCGCCACTCAGGCGCAGTTGAACGACCCCCGAAGCATCGCCTTCGGCCCCTTGGGATCCCTCTACATCGCGGAATACCTGAACCGCCGCATCCGCAAAGTCGAGCGGGACGGGCAGATCCAGACGGTGGCCGGCACCGGATCAGTGGACTCCCCGCAGGAAGACGGCCCCGCCCTTCAGGTGCGGCTCCGCAATCCGAGCGGGGTCGCCGTGGATCCGGCAGGCTATCTCTATATCGCCGAATTCACCGGGGACCGGGTCCGCAAGCTCGGTGCGGACGGCATCCTGACGACCGTTGCGGGAGGAGACATCGGCGACGGTCGCAACGCCCTCCAGGCGAGCCTGGAGTATCCGGAAGGCGTAGCGCTGGATCGGTCGGGGCAGCTTTTCATCGCGGATTCCCGGGCTCACCGCATCCGGAAAGTGGACGGCAACGGAGTCATCACGACCGTGGCCGGGGTGGGACCGATGGAGGTGACCGAGCCCAACCACGGGAGTCCGGTCGGCGGGGATTGGTCCGGAGATGGGCTCCCGGCTGCACAAAGCTCTATCAGTTCTCCGGTCGCAGTGACCATCGATTCGGAAGGCCGACCGGTCATCCTGGAAAGCACACGGCTGCGGAGGATCGATGGAGAGGGAAAGCTCCGGACTCTGGCGGGACTCCCGCCCCCCGACCGGGAGCCGTACCCCTCGATTGCGCTCTACACCCCCCTCTACTCCCCGCATGACGTCGTCGCGGACGGTTCGGGGAACTTCTATGTATCGGAGTGGAACGGGCATCGGGTCAAGAAGATCACCCCCGACGGCAAATACACGATCTACGCCGGGACCAGCGCGCCCGGCTTCTCCGGCGACGGCGGCCCGGCGGATCAGGCGCAGTTGTCCGGCCCGACCGGCCTCGCCATGGACCTGGCGGGCAACCTCTACCTCTCCGATACAAAGAACCACCGCGTGCGCAAGGTCACGCCGGAAGGGACGATCAGCACCTACGCCGGGACCGGCGTTTCCGGCTACTCCGGCGACGGGGGACAGGCCACGCGCGCCCAGTTGGCCCATCCCATGGACCTGGCGGTGGATTCGGTCGGCAACCTGTTTATTTCAGAGAGCCTGAACTGGCGGGTCCGTAAGATCAGCCCCAACGGCGTGATCAGCACCGTGGCCGGCACAGGAAGCTACGGCCACCCCGATGTTCCGGGAGAGGGAGAGAACGCGACCCAGATCGGCATCATCACTCAGGGGATAACGGTGGATACGGGCGGCCATCTTATCGTGGGGGATGTCGGTCGCCGCCGGGTCCGGAAGATCATTGGAATCGCCGGGCCGGGCATCGTCGCCGGGCAAGCTTTTCCGGCCAGCGGGGATGTGGACCGAAACGGGAAGGTCGAAGTCGCCGATGCCGTAGCGACCCTGATGGGGATCACGGGGAGAAGGAAGCTCACGGTTGAGCAGCAGGCTTTCGCCGACCTCAACGCGGACGGATCGGTTCACATCTACGATGTCGTCCTGATCCTCCGCAATGTAATCGAGCGATAAAGCGAGGCGGAAGAGATTATGCATTGGCAGGAGATCTTCGCTCATGGCAATGACCCCGTAGCCATCTACGGACGTATTCTCGATGCTTCCCCGGACAAGGCGAGTTTCTAGGATTGCGGTGCGTTGAGAGGCGGAAGGTTCGCGCGCCGCCGGAACTCGTTCATCGTCGCGAGGCAGCCCCGCTCCATAGGCCACTCCGGCTCGAACCCCAATTCCTGCCTGAGGAGCGAGTCGTCGCATTTCCAGACGATCCCCGTCGTGCCGCCCTGCACCTCCATCTGCGCGCCGGGCACGACCCGCTTCACGAATTCGGCCACTTCCCGCACCGGGCGGATGTCGCAGCGGGTGTTGAAGATCCGGGTGTTTACCCCGTCCACCTCCAGCGCCCGGAGGATCATGGAGGCGGCATCCTCCACGTACTCCCAGTCCACCACATCGTCGCCATAGAGGACGGTGCTCGGCTGCCCGAGGGCCGGCTTCTCCATCAGGGCGGTCGCGAAGGCGCTGACCCCCCGTATCCGTCCCACGCCGTAAGCGGCGGTGAACCGGAACCCGATGCTGTCCACGCCGTACGCCGATGCGTAGTACTTCGCCAGCACCTCTTCGAGGGATTTCAATCCGGCGTAGACGGTCCGGGGATAATGAGGCGCATCGTTGGAGACGTACTCCTCGCGCTGGTCCTCCGGGGAGCCGAACACGGCGACGCTGCTCGCCCAGACGAGTCGCCGGAGCCCGAACGTGCGGGCCGCCTCCAGGATGTTCACAAAGGCGTCGCCCATGATCTGCACCGCCAGCGGCGGATTCTCGTTGCACGCGGGGATGAGGAGCGAGGCGAGATGGACGAGATCCGTTACCCCGTGTTCCTTGATCGTGCGGAACAGGTGCAGGGAGTCCCGGATGTCGCCCCGGACCAGCGTAACGGAAGCGGCTTCCTCCGGGGTGAGGACCATCTGGATCGCATTCTGATCGGGCACAAGGTCGTACGCCACGACGGTATCGCCCCGCTGCAGCAGCCGCCGCACGACGTAGGAACCGATGAACCCCGTGCCTCCGGTGACCAGAACCGTACTCATGCGCTCCTCTTTCTTATGAACTTCAGGATAAGGAAGGCAGGAAACAAGGAATTCAGGATAGATCCGTATCGATCCCGAAGGTTTCGGGGTCAGAAGAGGTCTTCCTGAATTCCTGCATTCCTTATAAATATTACTTTTCAAACTTCCAGAGATCTCCGGGCTTCGTCGATGGAACCGGCGATGGGGAGCTGGGAGCGGAGGCCGGGCGTGACACGGATCTGGTTCATCACGTCGTCGGGCACGTTGACGAACAGGACTCGCCATCCCTGCTTCGCCGCCTCGCGGAGCACTTCGAGGAAGGTGCGGATTCCCCCTTCGGTCATCGCCGTCATCTCCGTGCATTCCACGATGATGCCCCTCGGCTGGTTCTTCAACAGATACCGGACCGCGCCTTCCAGAGTCGGCCAGTGGTTTTCGTTGAACGCCCCGGATAGATAGAGCGTATCTTCCCTCGCTTCAATGATCATGGAAGGGTTGGGTTCCTCACTTCGTTCAGGCAGGCAGTTCAGATAAGCGCCTTCATAAAGGACGCTGCATCTATCAGGGTATGTACGTTACACACTCGATTCCTGCTCAGACAGAAAGCGCTGCACCGCAGCCCGGTGGGGAAGGGAGGGGATGACTCCGGTCCCGGTGCAGGTGAGCGCCCCGGCGGCATTCCCAAACCGCACGATTCGTTGAAGGTCGCCTTCGGAGAGAGACTCCACCTTCCCGGCGATCAGGAACTCCGACAGGACTGCCCCCACGAACGCATCCCCCGCGCCCAATGTATCAGCGACGGGTACGGTGAAACCCGGCACGCGACCCTGTACGGTCCCATTGTGGTAGTACGCCCCTTCCGCGCCCAGCGTCACCAGGCAGAGCTTCGGACCCGCATCCAGCACTTTCCGCGCGCCCTCTTCCAGATCTTGCGTGCCGGTGACAAATTCCCACTCCTCGTCCGCCAGCTTCACCACGTCAGCAAGGGGCATGGCATGCCAGATCAGGTCCCGTGCGACGGTATAATCCTCCCAGAGGGGAGGACGCCAGTTCGGATCGAAAGAGATGAGCGCGCCCGCTTCCCGCGCGGCTTCGACGGCACGGAGCGTGGCGGACCGGGCGGGTTCCCGGCTCATGCTCACGCTCCCGAAATGGAGACACCGGCAGGAGCGGAGCGCGTCGAAGGGGAGTTCTTCCGGGGAGAGTTGAGCATCGGCGCCGGGATTCCGGTAAAAGGCGATATCCTTCCGCCCGTCGGTCCGGGTGGCGATGAACGCCAGAGTGGTGCGAGCCTCCGGGTCGCTGTAGAGATGAGCGTCGGAAACGCCCGTATCGACGAGGGTTTCCCGAAGGAATTGCCCGAACGGGTCCTCTCCCACCTTCCCGATGAACCCGGAAGAGAGTCCCATCCGCGCGGCGGCGACGGCCACGTTGGCCGGCGCGCCGCCGGGCGCTTTCACGAAACCCGGCGCGTGGATCAGGGAAACGTCGGGTTCGCTGGAGACGAAATCGATGAGCAGTTCGCCGAGGGCGAGCAGGTCCATCCGTGGGCTCCGACGGGCAGAAGAGGAAGCCCTGAGGTTTCCGTCTCCCGGATCTCAGGGGAACATCTCATGGGAACATATGGAGTGTAGCGACCGCCTGATGCGGGTGTCAAGGCGCACAAGGAGCAGATCGGAGAGGGAAGGGCGCCAGTTCGATGCCGCTTAAAGCAACCGGAAATAGTGAGGGTCCCCTGTCTCTGGAGCGACTCTGCTCCTCCTATGTCGAGAAGAAGCCGGCGATCCGGGAGCGGCTGCGGGAATTCGAGGAGGTGGGGCGGGTCGGCGACGATGCCCGCTTTCTGGAAGAGCTGGCCTTCTGCATCTTCGCTGCGGGAACGAGCGCGCGGCAGGGGATGCAGTGCGTGGAAAAGGTGCGCCCGATTCTCCTTACCGGCGACCGCGAGGAACTGCGGGAAGCGTTGAGGGGCCAGCGATTCTATAACGTTCGGAGCGGATTCCTCCACGCCACGCGAGAGTATCTGAAAGAGTGTTGCGATCTCCGGCTGAAGGAGAAGCTGTTCGGATTCGAGGACCCGCAGGAGCGCCGGGATTGGCTGGCGCTGAACCCCCGTATCGTGGGCATCGGGATGAAAGAGGCAAGCCACTACCTGCGGAACGTCGGCTTCAAGGGGTACGCTATCCTCGATAAGCACATCCTGCGTGGCCTGCACGAACTCGGCGTTCTGGACACCCCGAACCCACCGGGTAAGCCCGACCGCTACCGGGAGATCGAAACGAAGCTGCACGCCTTCTCGCGGGAGGTCGGCATCGACGCGGATGAGCTGGATCTGCTGCTCTGGTCCGAGCGGACGGGAGAGATTTTGAAGTAGTCAGTAGCCCGTAGCGGGACTCGGGGTCTTCGGAGGCGTTGTGACTCTGCACAAAACTCCCTACCGCCTACCGCCTACTGTCCCCTATACACTTCCTTCGGGTCGAAACCACGCTCGCTGGTCACGACCCACTCGCCGGTATTGGAATCCAGGCGGCGGAAGTAGCAGGAGTGGTATCCTTCGTGGCAGCCGGGGCCGTGCGGGCGTACTTTGAAGACGATGGAATTATTATCGCAATTGACCCGGACTTCCGTCACGTCCTGGGTCATGCCGCTCGTCTCGCCTTTCATCATCACCCGGTCTTTGGAGCGCCGGTAGACGTGGATCTTTCCCGTTTCCAGCGTCTTCTCCAGCGCCTCCCGATTCATGTAGGCGAGCGTGAGGATCTCCAGCGTGTCGGCATCCTGAACC
The DNA here is from genome assembly GCA_019348365.1 of Armatimonadota bacterium. Classification (GTDB taxonomy): domain Bacteria; phylum Armatimonadota; class DTGP01; order DTGP01; family JAHWJO01; genus JAHWJO01. Next base: position 8,210 of record JAHWJO010000054.1, read on the forward strand.
GCGATAAAGATCAAGCCCTGGGGATCGAAGCGCAAGCATCCCAGGCACTCCATGTCATTGGAAGTAGTTTCCACCGTCAGCATTATCCTCCGCCGATAAACCCGGCCCACACTTCGTTCGCAAGCGGCAGGCCCTCCCGCGTCAGCCGCATCCGGGACCCGTCCGATTCCAGCAGGTGAAGCTCCGTCATGCGCCGTAGATGGGCGGCGTAGAGGAACCGTACATCCAGACCGAACCGTTGGGAGAGGGCATCGATATCGACGCCGTCCATCATCCGCAGCCCGAGCATCAGCGATTCTCCGAGGGCATCACGGGGATCCAACCGCTCCTCCTCGATAGAGAGGGAGACGACTTCCCGCATCCGTCGGACGTACTCGCCCGGCAGGAGACAGTTCGTGCGGCGGACTCCGTTCCAGTACGCCACGGCCCCCGCCCCGAAGCCCAGGTACGGCTCGTTGCGCCAGTAGACTTGATTGTGGGCGCATCGGAACCCCGGTTTCGCGAAGTTGCTGATCTCATACTGCTCATAGCCGTATTCGGCGGTCTGCTCCAGGACGAGGTCGTACATCTCCCGCTCGAGTGAATCGTCCGGCAGATCGAGCTTCCCCTGCTCGTGCCAGCGTCCGAAGGCGGTCCCCTCCTCAACGATGAGGCCGTAAATGGAGAGGTGGGGCACGTCCAGCTCAAAGGCGCGATCCAGGGTCTCGCCGAAGGCGGGGAGCGCCTGGCCCGGCAGCCCGAACATGAGGTCCACGTTGATGTTAGCGAACCCGGCTTCCCGCGCCAACGCCACCGCTTCTTCCGCCTGGCGGTCGGTGTGAATCCGCCCGATGGAGCGGAGGAGCGCGTTATCGAACGATTGGACTCCGAAGCTGATGCGATTGAAGCCGCCCTGCCGGAGTTGGGCGAGCTGTTCCAGCGTGACCGTGCCCGGATTCGCTTCCGTCGTGATCTCTGCCTCCGGCGAGAGGTCGTAGCTGGAGCGGAGAGCGTTCAGGATTCGGACCAACTGCTCACCGCTGCACATCGTGGGGGTGCCGCCCCCGAAGAAGACCGTCTCGAACCGGCTCTCCGTCTTCACTTCCGCCGCCGTCCGCTCGATCTCGCGGAGGAGCGCGCGGACGTACGGCTCCGTCCTCGCCTGACCCAGCGCGTAGGAGTTGAAGTCGCAGTAGTGGCACTTACTGGAGCAGTAGGGGATGTGAACGTAGATACCCGGATTCATGAATTGACCGCTTCTTCCCCTCTTTCTGCTTCTCCAACAGCTTCCGCTTCCAGGTGATGTCCCCCTGCTGCTCTTCGGATTACAGAGTATGTCATCCCAGCAGTTTATCATACTCTGCGTGTGTTCCGATCCAGAACCAAACCACACCTTCCGGCTTGTCCAGTCCCAATGCCCGGTAATGCTCACCTACCCGCACGGACCAGAGTTGCTTCGTCCTGCCGACTTTCTTGAAGTGAAGCGAAGGGTGAAATGGATCTGATCGGAGCAGGGTGTAGTTCTTATCTGCTAACTCGCGTACTTCATCCGGTAACTGGCGGTAGTGGCGCCAGAAACGCGGTAAGGCGAAGTGCATCATAGCGGTTGTGCCGAACCGGCCTCATATTCTCTTTCCACTTCGACCAGGAGAGAATCGAGGCGTCCCGTTTCAAGGTCGTTCTCGATCTGCCGGTCCCATACGGTATGGTGATACTCTTGAAGCCATGCCATTAACTCAGCCAACTCGTTATCGGGGAGCCGAGTAATGGCGTCTTCGATTTCTTTAACACCCATCCTCTTTGCCTTTCTGAACGCATATCGCAGGGAAACCCGACAGAAAAACGTCACTCCCCGATCTTGAGGACGGAGAGGAACGCCTCCTGGGGCAGCTCCACGCTCCCGATCGCCTTCATCCGCTTCTTCCCCTCCTTCTGCTTCTCCAGCAGCTTCCGCTTCCGGGTGATGTCCCCTCCGTAGCACTTCGCGATCACGTTCTTCCGCATGGCGCTGATCCGCTCCGCCGCAATCACCTTCTGCCCGATGGACGCCTGAAGCCGCACCTCGAACATCTGGCGGGGGATGATCTCCTTGAGCCGCTCCACGATCTGCTTCCCCCGGTCATACGCCTTGTCCCGGTGCGTGATGAAGCTCAAAGCGTCCACCGGGTCTCCGTTGATCAGGATGTCCAGCTTGACCATCTTCGACTCGCTATAGCCCGCGAACTCGTAATCGAAGCTGGCGTACCCTTTCGTCCGGCTCTTCAACTGGTCGAAGAAGTCCATCAGGATCTCCGAGAGCGGCAGCTTGTAGCTGAGCATCACCCGCGTCTCGCTCGGATACTCCATCGTCACGAAGTCGCCCCGCCGCTCGTTGCACAGCTCCATCACCGCCCCGACGTACTCCTTCGGGACGATCACCGTCGCGTCCACGTACGGCTCCTCGATCTTCTCCAGCTTGTTGGCCGGGGGGAGGGCGGCGGGGTTGTCCACCTCCGTCACCTTCCCGTCGGAGGTGTGGACCCGGTAGACGACGCTCGGGGCGGTGGCGATGAGGGAGAGGTCGAACTCTCGCTCCAGCCGCTCCTGGATGATCTCCATGTGCAGCAATCCGAGGAACCCGCACCGGAAGCCGAATCCGAGCGCGGCGGAGCTTTCCGGCTCCCACACCAAGGAGGAGTCGTTCAGCGTCAGGCGGCCCAGCGCGTCCCGAAGGTCGGGGTATTGTTCGCCGTCGATGGGGTAGAGGCCGCAGAAGACCATCGGCTTGGCCTTGCGATAGCCCGGCAGCGGCTCGGTCGCCCGGTTCCCCGCCAGCGTGATCGTGTCGCCGACCTGGCTGTCGCCCACGGTCTTCATGCTCGCGGTGAGGTAGCCCACTTCGCCCGCCGTCAGCGCGTCGCGGGAGGTCATGCGCGGGTTGAACGTGCCCAGGCCGGTCACCTCGAACGTTTTGCCGGTGGACATCATCAGAATCTTGTCGCCCTTCTTCAGTGACCCGTCCACCACACGGATATAGGCCACGGTCCCGAGGAACGTGTCGAAGTGGGAATCGAAGATGAGGGCGCGGAGCGGGGCATCCGGTTGCCCTCTGGGCGGGGGGATCCGCTTCACCACCGCTTCCAGGATCTCGTCGATCCCGATCCCGGCTTTCGCGCTGGCGAGAACGGCGTCGGAAGCGTCGAGCACCAGCACGTCCTCGATCTCCTGCCGGACGCGCTCGGGATCGGCGGCGGGCAGGTCGATCTTGTTGATGACCGGCACCAGCTCCAGGTTGTTCTGCATCGCGAGGTTGACGTTGGCGAGGGTCTGCGCTTCCACCCCCTGCGCGGCGTCCACGACGAGCAGCGCGCCCTCGCACGCGGCGAGGCTGCGGCTGACCTCGTAAGCGAAATCGACGTGCCCCGGCGTGTCGATCAGGTTGAACTCGTACTCCTGCCCGTCCTGCGCTGTGTACGAGAGGCGGACGGCGGTCATCTTGATGGTGATGCCGCGCTCGCGCTCCAGATCCATCGAGTCGAGCACTTGCTCCTGCATGTCCTTGTCCGAAATCGCGCCGGTCTTCTGGAGGATCCGGTCGGCCAGGGTGGACTTGCCGTGATCGATGTGGGCGATGATGCAGAAGTTGCGGATGTGGGATTGATCGTGCTGTTCAGCCATGGAGGGGTATCGGATCCAGTCGGGGTGAGCGCGAGGCAAGAAAAACAAAAATACAGGCGGAGAGCGTCCGCCTGAGAGAAAAATCGCCGGTAATCATGGAAAGAGCCGTTCAAGGCTCCTCGATCCGCGAGAAATCGCCACTCAAATTCTATCAAAAGGGAAGGGGGAGGTCAAACGGGGAGGCGCGGCAGGTGTGTGGGTGTGTGGGTGTGTGGGTGTGTGGGTGTGTGGGTGAAAAAGGGACGCGGGCCTGCGGCACGCGGATCGTAACGGATCAACCCTTTGAACCGCAGAGGCGCGGAGACGCAGAGAACCCCTGAACCCCTGAAGAGGTGAACTGATGGGCGAGGAGGTTCATCTGCGTGTATCTGCGGTTTCACAGAAGTTATCTGCGTTCATCCGTTTTTATCTGTGGTTCCAAAAGCATTTTATCCGTGTTGATCCGTTCCCATCCGCGTGCCGCAGGCCCGTGTCCCCTTTTCACCCACATATGTCATTCAACGATAGAGCCGGCGCTGCGCCATGTGTAGGCCGTGCCGGTGTCGCGGTCTTCGCTCAGGGGAGTCAGCGAGTCGAGCTCGTTGCGGGCGGCGGCGGACACCTCTTCACCGAAGACGATCCCTCCCGGCTCTGCCTGCTTCTGCAGGATCGCGGCCCGGTAGATGGCGGGACTCTGGATCGTCTGGAGGGTGGAGAGGTGCTCCAGGGGGACTTCACCCGCGCTGACGCCGCAGCGAATCCGGAAGGGATGCGGGAGGCGGTTTCCCTCGGCGTTGAAGCGGGAGAGGTCCTGCTGGAGGGTGCGGGCGGCGCGGATCGCGTTCCGGTCCTCGGCAAAGCTGCACATCATGCCGTCTCCCGCCGAGCTGGTGATCTCGCCGTCGTACGCTTTGACGACGCCTTCCACCCAGGCTCGGAACTGATGGAACGAGTACTCCACCTCCAGCTCGCGGGCGCTGTTCACCATCTCGGAGGAGCCGACGACATCGACGCTGAGGAACGCCCGGTGCTGCTTGTGGCTGTCGAGTTGATTCTGAAGCGCAAAGATCGCCTGGAGGAGCGCCTGGCGGGAGACTTCGCCGGGTGCCGCAACAGGGGGGGGTTCTTCGAGCGGATTTCCTCCCGTCGATTCAGGGGTTTCGTGCGAGGGAAAGTGCTCTTCACGGATCTCCAGTCCTTCTCTTGCCAGCTTCCTTGCGACGATCATCCCGATGATCAGGTAAGGAAGGAAGCCGGGAAACCCGAGGGAAGGCGCCAGCGCGATGACGAGGAGCCGGGAGGCCAGCGAAGCGATCTTTTGACTCCCGGACAGGAATCCCAGCATGGCGGCGATCAATGGCGCGCTGATGAAATGGAAGAAGAGGGTCCAGCCGGTGAACCACGCCAGCGCTCCCCACGCCAGCGCGAGACCGCAGGGGAGCAGGAACGGCGACCATTCGTGTTTGAAGAGCGATTTTAGGACAGAGCCGCCAGGGAGTTTGCTGCGGCTCTTTTTACCGACCGTCCGGGATTCGGCCTGATCGAGGGCCTGGCGGATGAAGCCGGGGTCGATGCCGAGCTGAGTACCAATCGACTCGATCTCTTTCGCAGTCAGCTTCTCGTCGTGCTCCATCTGATACCGCGACGCGAGATCGATGGCTTTCTTGAATTCCGGGGTATTGAATCGGCGCTCTCCGTGTCCCGGCCCTTCCGTTTCTCGTCTGATCTTCATTCGCTCCATCCCGCGCCGATCCGGCCCCTACGGTTCGATTCGCTTTCCAATCGATCTGTTACCAGCATACCAACGCCGCCGATAACCGTCAAGATTCCCGGAGCGTAAGAGGGTGTATAGAAAGGAGTGAGAAGAGGGTAAGCTAGAGATATGAACCGAC
>JAHWJO010000442.1 GCA_019348365.1 Armatimonadota bacterium
GAGGCCGAGGGGCCGCCGCGCTTGAAGCGCTGCATCCCTCCCGGTTCATTCCTGTAGCCTGTCCCGTAGCCCCCCGAAGCGACGATGCTCCACCGCCGAGACACGAGGAAGCCCAGTGGCCGAACCCAAAACGACCCTTTCCAGCCCCGAAACGACCCTCTCCGCTCCCAGGCCCACGCTCTCCCTCCTCGATGCCGTCGCTCTGGTCGTCGGGGTCGTCGTCGGGGCCGGGATCTTCCGCACGCCGTCGCTGGTGGCGGCGAACACCGGCAGCATGGAGATGTTCCTGCTGGCGTGGCTCCTCGGCGGCGCGATCTCCCTGGCCGGCGCGCTCTGCTACGCGGAGCTCGCCACCGCCTACCCCGACGCCGGGGGGGATTACCACTTCCTCAACCGCGCCTACGGGGGCGACATCGGATTCCTGTTCGCCTGGGCGCGAATGATGGTCATCCAGACCGGCTCCATCGCCATGCTGGGGTTCATCTTCGGGGATTACGCAACCGAGATCATGTCGCTCGGGGGCGCTTATTCCCCCGCCCTCTACGCGGCCCTGGCGATCATCGTCCTCACCACGCTCCACCTGATGCACGTCCACCAGGGGACCGGCCTTCAGAAGCTGCTCGTCGGGGTGAAGCTGCTCGGGCTGCTGGGCGTGGTCGGGGTCGGGTTGACGTTCGCTTTCCCCCCGGCCCCCGCCACCGCGAGCGCCGCGCCCGCATCCGAACCCGCCTTCGGGATGGCGATGATCTTCGTCCTCCTCACCTTCGGCGGCTGGAACGAGGCGGCGTACTTCTCCGCCGAGCTGCGCGACGTTCGGCGCAACATGGCCCGCGCCCTGCTCGGAGGGATCGGCCTCATCACGGCGATCTACCTCCTCATCAACTTCGCCTACTACCGGGGGCTGGGCATCGAGGGGATGAAAGGCTCCGAAGCCGTCGCCGCCGACCTTATGCGGGCCGCGATGGGCCCGGCCGGCGCGACCTTCATCAGCGTCCTCGTCGCGATTGCCGCTCTCGGCTCGACCAACGCCACGATCTTCACCGGCGCTCGGTCTGCTTACGCGCTCGGGCGGGACTTCCCCGCGTTCGGCTTCCTCGGACGCTGGCACGACCGCTCCCAGACCCCCACGCACGCCCTGATGCTCCAGGCCGTCCTCGCGCTCGCCCTGGTCGTGTTCGGCTCCTGGACCCGCAACGGGTTCTCGACGATGGTGGACTACACCGCCCCGGTCTTCTGGTTCTTCTTCCTGCTCGCCGGGCTGTCGGTCTTCGTGCTCCGGGCGAAAGACCCGGATAAGCCGCGCCCGTTCCGCATCCCCCTCTACCCGCTCACGCCGCTGGCGTTCTGCGCGTCCTGCATCTACATGCTGAACTCCAGCCTCTCCTACACCGGGATCGGGGCGTGGGTAGGCGTCGGCGTGTTGATTGTGGGGATGCTGATCCTCGCGTTCGTCCGCCCCCCGCAGGCCCGCCTGGAAGAACCCCGCCCGGAGGGGCTTCACCCGGACGGGCAGACACCCAACGCAAATCTATAATCCCCGGATTCTCCGACCCGTTGAAACCGGAGGATCCTGGAAAGGAACGCTCAATGAATTCCAATTCACACGGACGGATCGGCATGGGACTGTTGATGGCCGGGTCCCTGGCCGTGGTACCGTCGGCCCGTTCATGGGCGGAAACGGCCCCCGTTGCGGAACCGGCCCCCGCTCGCGTGGCACAGGCGAACCCCGCCGAAACTGCCCGGCCCAAGCTGGACGTTCCCTACGTGCCGACCCCGATGAACGTCGTGGAGGAGATGCTCCGGCTCACCAACGTGAACAAGAACGATATGGTCTACGACCTCGGCTGCGGGGACGGGCGGATCGTGGTCACCGCCGCCAAGGAGCACGGCGCGCGCGGCCTCGGCGTGGACATCGACCCGGAGCGCATCCGGGAGAGCCGCGAGAACGCGAAGGAGGCGGGGGTCACCGACAAGGTGCAGTTCCTCCAGAAGGACCTGTTCACCATGGACATCCGCCCGGCGACGGTCATGACGATGTATCTCCTCCCCAGCGTCAACCTGAAGCTCCGGCCCAAGCTGTTCCGGGACCTGAGACCCGGCACCCGCATCGTCTCGCACGATTTCGACATGGGGAGCTGGCAGCCGGATAAAGAGACACAGGTGTCCGGCCCGTTCCGCCAGCACAACCTCTACTACTGGGTGATTCCTGCTAACGCCGCCGGGGAGTGGACCCTGCAACTGCCCAAATCCGCCGGGGGGCAGAAGCGGACGCTCCGCCTGCGCCAGCGGTTCCAGCAGGTCAGCGGGACCATGAGCGCGGGGGACCGGACCCTCCCGATCCGAGACGCGAAGATGACCGGGGACCGCCTGACGTTTACCGTGGCGGACGACGCCGGAAACCCGAACACGTCCATGACGTTCGAGGGCCGGGTGAACGGGAGCACGCTGAAAGGGAATCTCGTCAGTCGGAAGGGCTCCGCCATCACTAAAAGCGCGGTGACGGCCCGGCGGACCCGCGCCGGCGCCATCGAGCTTTCGGAGGAGTCCAGGTCCCGGTAATTCCCCCGCCGCCAGGGAAGGGGCTCCCGCAACGAGGTGAGATCGACGGGAGGGGACCGGTTCAGGCGTTCACCACTTGGTTCTCTGGAGAGGCCTGAATTACAATGAGCGGCGGAGGGAGAAGCAACCATTCTTCACCATCCACAGATCGGGGGGACTCGTTTTCCAGCTTATATCCCCTCGTACGGAGAGGGGGCGGACTCTTTCCACTTCTCCCTGAGCCTCTTCCATCCCCGATAACTACAAGAATAGTTCACTCCATGGAGGGTAATCTTATGCAGCAATGGAGGCAACGAGGGCTGATCGGCCTTCTGGTGATGATCGTAGCGATCGGGACGGTCTACTTCGCCCAGAATCGCTTCTCCTGGGCCGGGAGCGACCGCGCCCCGGTCGCACAGGACGGGACGGAACGCGCTCAACTCGCCCAGGCCGATGCCGACGAAGAACGCCCCGATCTGGATGTCCCTTACGTCCCCACCCCCGAGCCGGTGGTCAACAAGATGCTCCAGATGGTGAAGGTGAACAAGAATGACATGGTGTACGACCTCGGTTGCGGGGACGGGCGCATGGTGGTCACCGCCGCCAAGCGGTACGGCGCGCGCGGTCTCGGCGTGGACATCGATCCCCAGCGAATCCGGGAGAGCCGGGCCAACGCGAAGGCCGCGGGCGTCACCGATAAAGTGACGTTCCTTCAGAAGGACCTCTTCACCATGGACATCAGCCCGGCGTCGGTGATGGCGATGTATCTCCTCCCCAGCGTCAACCTGAAGCTGCGGCCCCAGATGTACCGGCAGCTCAAGCCGGGCACCCGCATCGTCTCGCACGACTTCGACATGGGGAACTGGCAGCCGGATCAGGTCGCCATCGTCAAGGGCCCGGACCGGCAGCACACCCTGTACCACTGGGTGATCCCGGCCAACGCCGCCGGGGAGTGGACCCTGCAACTGCCCAAGTCCGCCGGCGGGCAGAAGCGCACGATCCACCTCCAGCAGGAGTTCCAGCAGGTCAGCGGCACAATGAGAGTCGGGAACCGCTCCGTTCCGATCCGGGATGCGAAGATGAACGGCACGCGGATCAGCTTCACCGTCCCGGCGGGGGCGGCCAACCAGAAACCGATCCATCTCTCCGGCCAGGTCAGCGGCGGAACCATGATGGGGAATCTCATGGCCCAGAACGGGAAACCGACCCAGCAGACCTGGACCGCCCGGCGCACCCGCGCGGGAACGATCCAGATGCCCTCCAGCGGAGAATCGAGCTACTAGGCTTCCCTCTCCAACGGCTGTGCTTCACACCGCTCTTCACCCCTCCCCGGAAATGATCCCAGGGAGGGGTTTTTCATGCCCGCCGAACGCTTGCGGCGCTTTGAACCTCATTCCCTCACCGGGGACGTTTCCGCCGGGACGGATGCTCTCGCCCGGCGGCGGGGGAGGGGGCCGGGGATCGGGCGGGGTCCTTCGCCGAGCCGGAGCGGCGGGGCTTCAGCCAGGGCAAATAACGCTGGATTGCCGGGTCCACGCCATACGGGGCCGCCAGGTCCCAGTAGCGCTGGAGCGCCGCCGGGGTGCGGCCCCGCACGCGCTCGGCGCGGATCATCAGGTTCTTCGGGGTGTCTTCGGTGGGGACGAACTCCGCGACGGAGACCTCGTATCCGGCGGCCTCCAGCGCGAGGGTCCGCAGCCCGTCGGTGAGCAGGTCGGCGAAGCGGGCGGCGTACACCCCGTGGCGGGTCATGGCCGAGAGGGGATGCGCCTTCATCTGGTTCAGCAGCTCGCTCTGGCAGCACGGCACCGCGATGATGAACCGGGCCTCCAGATCGG
>JAHWJO010000443.1 GCA_019348365.1 Armatimonadota bacterium
GAGTCTCCGGTTGGCCGTCCGTGGTCCTCCCCACTTGGCTGTAGGACGTGCCCTCGCGGGCGCTCTTACAAACGCTTGTGAGGCTACGTCCATCATACTACCTCTCAAACGTTTGTGCGGGATTGTCACACTGATACACTGGCGTGGTTAGACCGCAATGTCGTAGGACTCCACGATGCGCCAGCTGTCATCCCTCCACAAACGCCATCGCTTTTCGGGGGAGCTCAATTTGCATTCGGTTAAAGCCTGTTATTCTTTCCTATCGTCCCTTTTCTCTGCTCTTAGTTTGCCGCACAGGATGAGTAAGAACATTTGGTGTGAAATGCGGGAAGGGGCCAGCGAATGAATTCGCGCCTACAACGGCACGAAGTCCGCCGACGCGGACTCTCCTTTCGGCCTACGCGGACTCTCCTTCCGGCCTGATGGAAAGGTTCGATCCGGCTCTTCTGGAGAAACCCGATTGGGGGTGGAGTCGCCGAAGGGCGACTTCGTGATTTTGTTGCCGCGAATTCATTCGCCGGGCACTCACACCAAACGCTGAGAACAAGGGTATCAATTCTAACTATGAGAATTTGAACGCAGCACCCGCATCTCACTCTTCATCCCGAATCTCTTCTGTTGAACCGCGCGCGGAGTTCGGCCAGGGGGTCCCGCTCCTCCACCGCTTCCTGGTACTGACGGGGGAGACTTCCGTCGGGATCGGCGGCGAGGAGGGCCTTCTGCACCGGAGCGTAGGTGTCCAGAATGAGGGTTTCCAGCGCTTTCGCGAGCTTTTCTTCGGACAGGGGAGCCGACCGCCAGATGCCGATGCTGCCGGGCACCACCTGAAGGAGCAACTCCGCTTCCGGGGAGCGGTCGGACACCGGGCGATATCGACGGGCGTACCTGCCGTCTTTCACAAATTCGGTGAACAGCGGTTCCATGACGGCAACGAGGCCGTCGAGGACGGGCCGGTTCTCGCAAAGGAGCGCAAGCAGAACAGAGTCACGCTTTTGAAAATACCAGACCTCATATCGGAGGCCGGGGAGGGGCAAGGATGCCGAGCCATGGCCCGTGTGGGGCCAGGCGTCGGGATACGAGAGGCGGTCCACCCAGAGGTTCTCGCCACTGATCTCCTGCGGGTAGAGACGCGCGTCCGGTTCGGGAGCGGGAACGTGTTTCCTGGCGAGACCTGCCGCGATGCCCCGGAGGACCCGCTCTCGGAGCTTTAAAATATCATCTTTACGCACGATGCCGTGCTCCCTTTACGGTCGATTCATTGGATATGTCTGTTACGTGGTGACTACTTCCGCCTGATTCGGTTTCCATGACGCGCACGGATCATCTGCGTTCCAATATCATTCTCATCCCATGCTTCGCACGGAGGGTGATCAACGGCTGCACCGCGACCCGATGGCCGGGGACGAGAAGCGGGCGCCACCGCTGGGCGAGGGTCGCCAGCAGCAGCGTGCCTTCCATCCACGCGAACCCCTCTCCAATGCAGTTCCGGGGTCCGCCTCCAAAAGGGAAGTAAGCGAAGCGGGGGAGCTGCTCCTTCAACTCCGGAGTCCACCGGTCCGGATCGAACCGGTCCGGATCGGGAAAGAAGCGGGGATCATGGTGCATCACCCACTGGCTCATGATCACCAGCGACCCAGCCGGCACCGCGTAGCCGCCGATCTCCACGTCGCACATGGCCTGGCGGGCCAGCGCCCATGCGGGCGGATAGACCCGCAGCGATTCGGCGAAAACCCGGTTCGTGTACGTCAGCCGCTCCAGATCCTCGTAGCCGGGGAGCCGGTCGCCCAGCACCGCATCGATCTCCGCGTGGAGATTCGCTTCCGCTTCCGGGTTCTGGGAAAGCAGATACCAGGTCCAGGTGAGGGAGGTCGCCATCGTCTCGTGCCCGGCGAGAAAGATCGTGATCGCCTCATCCCGAAGCTGCTGGTCCGACATGCCCCCGTACTCGTCCGCCTCGCTGGCCCGGAGCAGCACCGCCAGCAGGTCCCGGCGGTCATGCGGGCGCTCCCGTCGGTCCTGGATCATGCGATAGATCAGCGAATCGAGGCGTGCTTTGTTGCGCTCGAACGTCTTGCGCGCGGGGAGCGGCAGACGGAGGAGGAGCGAGGCAAACGGGTAGCCGAGCAGGTTCAGCATCCGGATCGAGTGGGTCAGCATCTCGCCGATCTCCTCCGCTTCCGATTTTACCTCCGCGTTGAAAAGGGTCCTCCCCACGGTGGTCAGGGTGAGGCGCATCATCTCCTGTGAAACGTCCACCTCTGCCCCTTCCGCCCATTCCTCGCGAAAGGCGGCGGCGCACTCCACCATGGGGTCGGCGTAAACCCCCAGGTTTCGGGGCTGGAACGCGGGCTGGCAAAGGCGGCGCTGCCGGAGATGAACCTCCCCCTCGCTCGTCAGAAGGCCGTCGCCCAGCAACATCCGGGCGTTCTTTAACAGGGGGCCTTTCTCAAACGATGCGTTTTGGGTGATCAACACCTCCTTCAGCAGCTCGGGATCGTTGAAGAAGAAAGCATCGGTTCCTCGGACCTTGAAATGCACCCGATCCCCGTACTCCCTCGAGAGCCGGGTGAGGAACCCGATGGGATTACGGAGGATGGGGAGCAGGTGCCCTCCGGGCATGAGGGTTTTCGGCCCCGGCGGAAGGCGCTTCTCTGTTGGCGGGATGGAGGAGGAAGGTGCCATCGTTTTTTAGGCAATTGGGGAGTCGGGAAATTTGGGGAGTTAGGGAGTCGGGTCACCTCTTCCGGTTCATCTTCGGCAACGGAGTGGAAACTGTCCAGTCCCGATATGAAGGGCAACAGTAACTTCCCTATTTCCTAACTCCCCAACTCCCTTGGGTTAAATGACTTCCAGCTCGTTCCGGCCTGGCAGATCGGGGAAGGGGGCGTGCGGCTCGGACTGGTACCAGAACGCGGTGGAGGCGATGTCGTCCTGGAGCGGGAGGTAGCGGGCTTTCCCTTCCATCGCGGCGCGCCAGCCCAGAGCCTGGATCGTCACGCGAAGGTCCTGCTCGAAGCGGATCGGGTCCATGATGTGCCAGCGGTACATCCCGAACCGCTGCTGGCTCCGGTAGAGGCCGTCGGGCTGGATGACCTGGGGCATGCCGAGGAACGGGGTGGAGAAGACTCCATACTCGCCTTTCGGGTGCTCGAAGTTCCACGCCCCGCCGAAGTAGTCCTCGGTGCCGGTGCCGCAGATGGTGGGGAATTCCTCGTCGCCGTCCATGAAGAACTTGATCTCGCCCTCGCCCCACCAGCCGGTGTTGTTCACCCCCCACGCGATGTAGGTTCCCACGAAGTGCCCCTGTCCCTTCACCCCGTCGAGGAGCGTGTGGACCTCCATGTAGGGGAGCGGGTTGTTGCGCCGCCACTGGGCGTGGAGGTACGCCGCGTCCTCCGGCACCTCGTCGAGGGCGTAGTCGATCTGGTAGTAGTAGCCGGGGATGTCGTCGTCCGCGAGGTTCTCCAGCGTGATCCGCGCCGACTGTCGGAACGGCATGGGCCAGTAGGAGTTGAACCCGCCCGCCGGGTTGACCGCGATGGGGAGAGAGTTGACGTTGCACCGCTGGCCCCACCCGTTGCAGAAGAAGTCCCCCAGCGGCGTTTCGACGGAGGGAGTCTCCTCGCCGTCCCAGTAGATGCGGAGGACGAGCTGCCGCCATCGGTTCGGCGCGACGGTGTTCCAGATGTGCTGGATGACCCCCGGCCCCTCGATCTCGGCGAGGGTGACGGTCTCGCGGGCTTTGATATGGATGGAGGGGGAGACCTTCCACCCCTGACCGAGCTCGCGGGCGGCGGTCGCGCCGGTGCCTTCGGTCGCCATGCCGGCCTTGCCTTTTTCGCCGGTGAAATTCTCGGCGCTGATGGAGCGGGTCTTTGCGGAAGAGAGGAGAGGGATGGAGCCCAATCCCAAGCCCAGGCTGTGGAATGCGTTCATGGATTATCCCTGTTCAGATCGATGATGTTACCTAAAGAGGAAATTCACTTTTGTGATGCTAACGGATTATAGCGATTCGAGTCGGATCGCCTCCACACCTGCTTGCTTACGAATGCGTGAGGTGATATGGGCATGGATGACATTCAGAAGCTACTGAATGAGTGGGATATGTTTGATGGAGCTATCGTTCAGCATGGCTTCACCGAATACAACAGAGACTATCGGTTATTCATCGAGATTTTGCCGCTAAGAGAGGATGGAACCCTGCATCCGGTTGAGTACCTTTTTCGAGGATGTATGGAAGCACACTACATGACCGTCGTGCCTGCTTTCGCCGTCTATATGAATGATACGCTGATTGACTTTGAGAAGTATGAAGAGGCGTATAAAAACTCGCCGGATTCTGTAGACGGATTTGTATGGGGTGTA
>JAHWJO010000055.1 GCA_019348365.1 Armatimonadota bacterium
GGATCGCAGGCGAGGCGTACGTCCGGCAAGAAACGGATGCCGCCTCCGTCCCCAGCATCCAGCGGAAGCCGTCGAGCCAGTGGATGCCCATGACGGAGAGGGCATGGCGGGGCTGCTCCACCCTCCACCCCTGGTCCTGCCGGAACATCAGGTCCTGGTGCAGGACGGTATGGACCGTTCCCAGCCGCGCCTCCCCGATGATCTGCCGGGCGGTATCGAAGGGATAGTGATACCGGAAGTTCTGATCCACCGCGAGCGGGACGCTATGGATCCGGCAGGCCTCCACGATCCGGCGGGCCTCTTCATAGGTGTCCGCCAGGGGCTTTTCCACGAAGATCGGCTTCCCCGCAGACGCCAGGGTTCGGACGACCGCTTCCCGTATCGAGGTGGGCGTGCAGACCACCGCCACGTCCCAGTTGGAATCTTCGACCATCGCTTCCGGCGAGGGAAAGCCCCGCTCGATGCCGTGCTCCCGCCGGCAGTTCTCCAGCCGTTCGGGGTCCGGGTCGCACGCGGCCACGACCCGCAGCCGATCCGGGTGGCGGCGATACCCCTCCAGGTGCATGCGGGAGACGCCCCCGCATCCCACGAGCGCGAGATCATACCGTTTCATGGTCCACCTATGAATATCCGTCCCAGCGTATCAGTGACAGGACAGGGTTGGCGATAAGGGGAAGAGAATCCTTGAAGAGGGAAGCGGACAGGACCTATTCGAGCGGGTGAGGGACGGGGAGGGAGTACATTTTGGAACAGCGGACCTGGAAGGTGGGGGTGATCGGGGTGGCGGGCATCGGGCGCACCCACTTAGCGGCGTACGAAAAGTTGAGCCGGGAGGCGGAACCCCTCTGCGCGCTGGAAGCGGCCTGCGACATCCACCCGGCGGCGCTGGAAAAGGCGCGGGAGGAGTTCGGAGTTCCTAAAGCCTACGCCGATTATCGCTCGCTATTGGAGGACCCCGAAGTCGAGGTCGTCAGCCTGTGCGTGCCCCACTTCCTCCACCGGCCTATGGCGCTGGAGATCCTGGCTGCCGGTAAGCATCTGCTGCTGGAGAAGCCGGTCGGACTCAACTACGGGGAGGCGGCGGAGATCGCGGCTGCCGCCCGCGAGAGCCGGGGCGCCGCCGGGGTCATCTTCCAGTCCCGGTTCGACCCGCGCGTCCGGTTCGTCCGCGAACATGTGATTCCCGTCCTCGGAAAGATCCGTTACGCCTCTTCGCGGGAATACCACTGGCGGGGTGCGGACTATTACGCCGGCGCACCATGGAGGGGCACCTGGACGGGCGAAGGGGGCGGACTGTTCATCAACCAGTGCATCCACGGGTGGGACCTGATGGGCTGGCTGCTCGGCGGGGTGGACTACGCCTACGGCTTCTGGGCGAATCTCCTTCACCCCTCCATCGAAGTGGAGGACATCGGCTATGGGGTCGTCCAGTTCAGGGGACCGGACGGGAGCGGCGTTCCCGCCCGGACCGTCGCCACGACGTGCCTCCCGACACCCCCCGTCACCGACCGGACCCCCTGGGAGAGGAAGCTGTCCATCCAGATCACCGGCGAGCACGGGGAGGTGATCGCCAACGATTTCCGCGCGCCACGCAACGGCTTCCCGATGGCCGATTTCCGCCTCGAAGACCCCCGGTTGGACCGGGAGCTCCATGAGGCGATGGAGGCGGAAGCACGCGAGGCGGACCGTTACGGGCATGCCGCTGATCACCGGACCAATATCCGGGCTCACCTGGAAGCGCTGCGCGGGGGACAGCCCGCCCCGGTCACTCTCGAATCGGCGGCGGAGGTGCAGAAGATCATCGACGGCATCCACTGGCACGGGTGGTTCGAGGCGGGCCGCTTCCGCGAGTGGGCGCATCGCCGGGAGCCGCTGCCCCGCGATGCCGATGAAGACAAAGCAGCCGGTTGGGACGGGGGCGGCCTGTGGCGGCTGTTCCTCCAGTGGGTGGATCAGGACGATTCACGAGGACAAATCCCGTTCCATACCGCTGAGGTAGAGCGATTCTGATGAGGTCAGACTTCTTCTTACGTATGCATGGGCTGGGGATCGCGTAGGGAAACCCCAGTCTTGAGTTTAACGAGATCAGGCCGGGAGAATACCGACCTGCCGCAAGTTATAAGAAAGGAGCTTGAGCTTGAGGGTGTTCCAGAGCCCGTTCCAGGAGCGGGAGAAGATCCGGTCGATGAACTGGCTCCAGAGGCTACTGAAGACGGTCTTGATCCGCTCCCGCATCTGACGGATGAGCTTCCGCCGCTCCGAGCCTTTCGGTCTCGCGTGCCTGGGGGTGATCAGCAGCATTCCCGCCTCCTCCAGCAGGGTCTGCTCGGACCCCCGTATCGGATTGAGATCGGCCAGCCAGACCTCGCCGCGTTTGACCGTCATGCCGCATCCTCTCGCGCCAGGCCCTTCGCATACTCGCCCATGCCGTCTTCGGCCAGCAGGCGATCCTCTTCAGCAAATTCCGCATAGAGTGCATAGTGCGCCGGGTCCACCTGAGGAAACGTATGGCGGCGAGATCGGAACTTCAAAAAGGCCAGGTAATCCGCTACCTGCTCCAACTCCGCTTCACTGAGGTGATCGATCTTTTGCGTTCCCCGATCTTTGATGGACACCCTTGATAGTCACCCTTCACTTCACCTTCCATCAGACGGTTTGAGAAAACCGATTATAAAAGACCGTCTCCTGTTATACCCCTCCCCGGCTGCGTCGGATCAGCTCCTCGCGGGTGTTGGCGCGGTTCATCTCGTAGCCGGGGAGGGGCAGCAGGTGCTCGTGGATCGCGTCGAGCAGATCCTGCGGGGAACGGGAAGAAGCTGTCCTCCACCTCGTCGGGCGGGGTGATCCAGTTCCGCGCCCCCACCACCACCGGCGGCGCGTCCAGATACTCGAACGCCAGCGTGCTGATCTTGTTCGCGAACGTCTGGAGGATGCTCCCCCGCTCCACCGCGTCCGAGGCGAGGAGGAGCTTCCCTGTCTTCTTCACGCTCTCCACCACCGGGGCGTAGTGGAACGGCACGATGCTCCGCGCGTCGATCACCTCGCACGAGAGGCCGTACTCCTCGCCGCTGTCGATTGCCCGCACAATGCCTACAGGTTAGGGTATCACCTCGAAAGCATCTCTGCCAAATATCCGATAGATATGAAAGTCATTGTCTAACGTGAAGATACGGGTTTGGTGGAGTGTTTCGGCGACCACGACCAGAGAAGCATCGGCCAGGTCCATTGGAACGTTGCGGTACTGCCGCATGAGGTTTCGCATCCTCCCTGCTTCTTCAGGAGTGAGCAGGTGAATCCCCAAACCGTCGGTGGCGAGCATACGCCAGAGCGCCTCCTGGGCAGTGTATCCCCCGCTTTGGGCTAACAGATACATGGCTTCCGTGAAGCAAGGCCAGGTGGTGAGGAGGGGTTCGGGGGGAAGCTGGCGTAAGGCGGCGACACAACGGGCGTGGCTGTTTTCGCTCGTGTCTATGAGAGCGACCAGCGGCCCCGCATCGCAAAGCGTCATCGGTCCAGGCCCCGTTTACGATGCTTCTCCTCGAGGATCACCCCGAACGCCTCTTCGGACCTCTCCGCCAGATTCAGCCCTTTCCCATGCACAGCCCCGATGTGCTCCTTCAGGAGGTCTGCCAAGGATTGCGGGGGAGAGGAGGATTTTTCCGGTTGCTTTTCATCGGGTGAGTCCGCATCACCGAGCACCGTCAAGCGTAACCGTTTACCTGCAAACTCGTCGGCATGGTGAGCTATTTCTTCCCATGTGCCTTCCAAGATTTGACCATTCATCATCCTATATTCCTTTTTGGGTAAAGCCTTATAAATTGATCCTTTTCATATCACCGAATCGTCTGTTTTACTAGATGATTCGAGCAACCCGAGATCTGATTCCGCCGAGGCTTTCTCACGTTTGTAGCCTATATCCGGTGGTAAATCTTTCCATAGTGCTGCTTGAACTGATAATTCATCGCAACGTTCGTTTTCTCTATCACCCGCATGCCCTCGCACCCATTCGAATTTTATTTCATGACGTGCACACAAATCTAACAATCGTTCCCACAGATCTGTATTGAGAGCTTTTTCTTTCTTATTTCGCATCCAACGATTGGCTCGCCAACGTTGTGCCCAACCTTTCATAATACTATCTACTAAATATTGCGAGTCCGTATAAAGGGTAACATCACATTTATACCTGAGAGCTTGAAGGCCTACAATCGCAGCCATGATTTCCATACGGTTGTTGGTTGTTAAACGGAATCCCCCTGATATTTCTCTCCTCTTTGTGCCGTACAGCAACACGATGCCGTAACCCCCTGGTCCGGGATTCCCTATACATGCACCATCAGTATAAATAATGACTTTTTGGAGTTCTCGCATTTTTATAAGTTTATAGCATTAAAGATTGGCAAGATCTATCCGATAGCCTTGTTTAAGCATCTCTTTTCCCAAGATAACTCCGGCATCTTTCTGCAAATCATCAGTGAAAGGGATATAGATTAGGCCCTGAATATCTGAGGGCCGTTCCATATTCGTTTGCTTTTGTAAGATGGCGACCTTACTACGCCCAAGTTTGGCAAGAAGCATCCCCAATTCCAGCACTACATTCTGTCGAGCGCGAAAAGCTATCTCATCCGGATGTCCGGCTCTATGGCCTTGATCATCAGGTGTTGCCAGTACAATACCGAAATCCACTTCAGTAGTGTAACTTTCCAGTTTCTCAATGATCGTCTGTCCCTCAGATGGTAACTGATCTAAAACCAGGGGCTCAAGGCCCCATCGGCGAAGCATAGCTTCTAATTGGTCGCGTGCGGTCCTATCATGGCCGTAGACAACAAAGACTTTGCTTAACTTGGCAGTCATTGTAGATGCTGGTTCAGAAGAGGAAGTACCAAGCACCTCTTTCACACGTTCCGTATTTCTCCCTTGTATTTGGTATGAGCCTTTATCATAGCAATTGACAATTGCGCCACCATTCAGGTCCAATCTGGTACCAATGTTATTTGTGAGTCTTTTCTCAGATGTAATCTGATAACCAGCTCCACTTAATGCGGTTTTTATATCATCCAGTGTCATTTCATACTCCTTCTCGGCTGCGCCGGGTCAGCTCTTCGCGGTCATTCGCCCGGTTCAGTTCGTAGTCCGGCAGCGGCTGAAGGTGCTGGTGCACCGCGTCGAGCAGGTCGGCGGGGAACGGGAAGAAGCTCTCCTCCCCCTCGTCGGGCGGGGTGATCCCGTTCCGCGCCCCCACCACCGGCGGCGCGTCCAGGTATTCAAAACAGAATCCGTGAGCAACCCCGACTGTTTCCCTTCCGAAGTGGACAACAGGACGGCAACCCGGCTGGGATGGCCACTGCGGGTCATGCGGCTGGTGATCATCGCCACAATGACCTGGGGCAGACCGGTTTGGAGGTCATACGCCTGTACCACCAGCGCCGGGCGGGTCTTCGCCGTCACCAGGTCGGAGTTGGGGAAGAGCACCAGGATCACATCTCCCCGCTCAGGCACGGGATTTGGCGTCATCGTAGCGGTCATACAGGCTCATCTCCGGGCTGTCCCATTCCCCCGAAAACGAGGTGAATTTTCCCCGGAGCTCGGCGGCCTGTTCCCGGTCGATCCCATGAGAGGGTAAATCCACCCCTTCCGGGTTCACAAAGGTCACGAGAACCGGGGTTTCATCCGGGATGTTCTCCGGCTGCTCATCCAGTTCGATCCTGCCGTTTCGATAAACGCCGTTCACGATGGCTGTCATAACCCTCCCTCCCTCTTCTACACCCCTCCCCGGCTGCGTCGGATCAGCTCCTCGCGGGTGTTGGCGCGGTTCATCTCGTAGCCGGGGAGGGGCAGCAGGTGCTCGTGGATCGCGTCGAGCAGATCCTGCGGGGAACGGGAAGAAGCTGTCCTCCACCTCGTCGGGCGGGGTGATCCAGTTCCGCGCCCCCACCACCACCGGCGGCGCGTCCAGATACTCGAACGCCAGCGTGCTGATCTTGTTCGCGAACGTCTGGAGGATGCTCCCCCGCTCCACCGCGTCCGAGGCGAGGAGGAGCTTCCCTGTCTTCTTCACGCTCTCCACCACCGGGGCGTAGTGGAACGGCACGATGCTCCGCGCGTCGATCACCTCGCACGAGAGGCCGTACTCCTCCTCCAGCGTCTTTGCGGCTTCCAGCGCCCGGTACAGGGTGGCCCCGACGGTGAGGATCGTCAGGTCCGTGCCCTCCCGCTTCACGTCCGGCTCGCCCAGGGGGATCTCGTACGGCTCCTGGGGCACGCCGCCGGGGTGGAACAGCTCCGGCTGGTCATAGATCCGCTGGCTCTCGAAGAAGATGACGGGGTCGGTGCCCGCGAGCGCCGAGGCCATCAGCCCCTTCGCGTCGTAGGGGGTGGCGGGGAAGACGACCTTCAGGCCGGGGATGTGTGCCACCAGACTCGTCCAGTCCTGCGAGTGCTGCGCCCCGTATTTGCTGCCCACGCTGACCCGCACCACCACGGGCATCTTCAGCAGGCCGCCCGACATGCTCTGCCACTTGGCGAGCTGGTTGAAGACCTCGTCTCCCGCTCTTCCCAGGAAGTCGCAGTACATCAGCTCCACGAGCGCGCGGCCCCCCTCCAGCCCGTAGCCGACCGCCGTGCCGATGATCGCCGCCTCGGAGATGGGGGAGTTGAACAGCCGGTGGTACGGCAGGGCTTCGGTGAGGCCGCGATAGACCGCGAACGCCCCGCCCCAATCCCGGTTCTCCTCGCCGTACGCGATGAGCGTCGGGTCCTCGTAGAACCGGTCGAGGATGGCCTCGAACAGCGCGTCGCGGATGCCGATGCACCGGGCCTTGGGCAGGGGCTTCCCATCCTCGCCGATCCCGCTCCGGCTGCGGGCGGCGAGCTGCTTGACGCGCGGGTTCTCTTCTTTCGGGATCAGGGCTTCCGGCTCGCGGTCGTCGAACCGCTCCACCCGCTCGTTCGAGAACATCGTCCGTTCGAGGAGGTTGCCCGGCACGTAGAGGTTCGCGCGGGGGGAGACCTCCAGGTCCGCCGCTTTCCGGTAGGCGCGGAGCATGACGGCTTCGATCCGCTCCATCTCGGCTTCGATGTCGGAGGGAGCGCAGAGGCCGTTCCGCACCAGCTCCTCGCCGTAGGTGACGAGGGAATCGACTTGCTGCCACTCCCCGATCTCCGCCTTCTCGCGGTAGGAGGAGGCATCCGAGGGGGAGTGCCCGCTGAAACGGTAGGTGACGGTGTCCAGCAGCACCGGCCCCTCGCCGCGCGCGAGAACCTCTTTCTTTCTCGCATAAGCGTCGATGACGGCGAGGGGGTTGTAGCCGTCCACCCGCTCGGCGTGGAGCTGGTCGGGGGCGAGGCCCGCGCCGATCCGGGCGAGGATCCCGAAGCCCATCGTCTCGCCGACGGGCTGGCCGCCCATGCCGTAGAAGTTGTTGACGAAGTTCATGACGAGCGGGAGCCCGCCCCGGTACGGTTCTTCCCAGAGCCGCTTGAACTGGTCCATGGTGGCGAAGCAGAGGGCTTCCCAGGTGGGGCCGCAGCCCGCCGCCGCGTCGCCGATGTTGCCGATGACGATCCCCGGCTTGCGGTTCACCTTCTTGTACAGGGCCGCGCCGACGGAGATGTCCGCCGAGCCGCCCACGATGGCGTTGTTGGGATAGATGCCGAACGGGGTGAAAAAGGCGTGCATGGAGCCGCCCATGCCCTTGTTGAAGCCCGCCTCCCGCCCGAAGATCTCCGCCAGCGCCCCGTAGAGGAGGAAGTCCACCGCCAGGTCTTTGACGGAGCCGGGTGTTGGGTGTTGGGTGTCGGGCGTTGGGGAGGGGGCTTCGATCACCTTCAGGATCGCGCCGTCCATGTAGCTTTTCATGATCGCCATGAGCGCGTCGTCGTCGAGCTTCTCGATGGCGGAGAGGCCCTTGGCGAGGATCTCGCCGTGGGAGCGGTGGCTGCCGAAGATATGGTCGTCCACGTCGAGGAGGAACGCCTGCCCGACCGCGCTCGCCTCCTGCCCGATGGAGAGGTGCGCCGGACCCCGGTGGTCGTACTCCACGCCCTGGTAGGCGCGGTTGATCTTCACCTCGTTGAGCATGGTCTCGAACGCGCGGATCACCACCATATCGCGGTAGATGCGGAGCAGGTCCTCCCGCGCGAAGCGGTCCATCTCGTCCTTGAGCGACTTCTGGTACGTGTTGACGGGAATGGGCTGGAGCTCTAACTGTCCGGGGGCGCGGACCTCTTCGGGACGGATGAAGATCGACTTCGGCATGGACAACTCCTCAACGGGGCGTTTCAACGCTGGAACCTTGCTGGACTTGAACCTACAACTTTGGCTCTGGGCCTCAATTGGAGGATAATCCTTCTCGCCTCAACGTGCAAATCCGCCGGGAAGAAACCGATGGGATGAAAGGGGGAACGCAAACCCACCATGCGGGGGTCATGGGGGAGGAACGCTGCCGCAAGAGGAAGCGAGACGAGGACGGCGAACGGGGAGGAGACTGGATCTCTCCCGGCGGGCGCCTTTTATCCTTCCGGCATGTGACATCATGGAATTGTAATTGTAATGGAATCGTAGAGAAAGCGAGATGGAGGAATCATGACGAGAAGGAAATTACTGGCGGCAGGCTCCCTGATGGCGCTGCTGGCGCTGGGGTCGGGGCTCCCCGCTCACGCGCAGGACGCCGCCGTTCGGGCCGCGATCAACCGGACGTACAACCAGTACGCGCAGGCGTTGAAAACGGGCGACGCCCGCAAGGCCATGGCCGTCATCCAGGCCAACACCACCCCCGACTTCACCCAGAAGATGAAGAACGGGCAGGTCGTGAAGCGGCCGCAGATCCTCCAGAGCCTTCAGCAGGCGGCGAAGCAGGGGATCAGGGAGCGGCCCGACCAGGTCGTGTACAAGCTGGTCAATTTGAAGGTGAACAAGAACCAGGCCCTCTCCACCGCGCAGGTGCAGATGTCCGACACCCGGAAGGGGCCGGACGGGAAGACCCACAGGATGAGCGTGAAGAGCATCACCCGCGACACCTGGGTCAAGGCCGGGAACGCCTGGAAGCTGAAGCAGAGCCAGGAAGTGAGCCAGCAGATCATGCTCGACGGCAAGCCGTTCGATCCGCAGGCGATGATGCGGGACATGCAGCGCCAGATGCAGCAGCAGCAGAAAGGCGCGGCGAAGCGGTAATCCGCCGTCCCTCGCCCATGGTCGTTGAGGAAGAGAAGCCCGGAGGTCCGCTTCCGGGCTTTTTCTGTACCCCTCGCCGGGAGGGTTCTTCTTCTCTTTCGGCGAGAGGCAACACCGGATGTCTCAAGGGCGGGGCGGCAGGACGAACGGGAGGGGCTGGGGGCAAGTGGAAAAGGTGACGGAAACATAACCGATGTGGGAGGTCTCGGTGGTGCAGCTCCCGCACGCAATCGATCCACCGACCATGTAACGGCGGTTGAGATGGACCTTCATCCGGTTCGCGGGGGTCGAGAACCCCACCGGGATGCCGTTCCCTACGGTCAGCGCCGCGAACAGCCCGGCGGCCAGCGCCGCCGTGGCGAGGAGGAGCCGCTTCTTCATCGAGGGATCTCCATGGAGGCCATTCACACGATCATGCGTTGGACGCATCTCCGGCGCTGGGCCTTCAACAGGGAGAGGGCGAAACGCAAATAACGGTATCTTCAATAGATCGGGGAGAAGCATGGGCAGTCCGTGCAAACAAGGCGGGAGGAGAACCGCCCCGCCCCGTCGAAATCATGCGCCGATCCCCAGGGAGACACACGCGATGAACACCCTCTTCTACGGCGACAACTTACAGGTCCTTCGCGAGCAAGTCCCCGACGAGAGCGTGGACCTCGTTTACCTTGATCCGCCGTTCAACTCCGCGCGGAACTACAACGTACTGTTTCGGCAGGTGAAGGGCGACCCCTCCCCCGCGCAGATCATGGCGTTTGAGGACACCTGGACGTGGAGCCCCCGCCTCTACGACGAGTTCATCAGCGACCCCCGCAACGTCAAGCTGTTCGACCTGATGGACAGCCTGAAGAAGATACTGGGCCAGAGCGAGATGATGGCCTACATGCTGATGATGGCCCCGCGCCTGCTGGAACTCCACCGGAAGCTGAAGCCGACGGGAAGCCTCTACCTACATTGCGACCCAGTTGCCAGTCATTACTTAAAACTCACCCTAGACGTTGTTTTTGGACCACAGAACTTTAGAAACGAAATCATTTGGAAACGTACGAGTGCTCATAGCGATGCGCGTAACCAATTTGCCGACATTTCGGACAGCATCCTATTTTTTATAAAGAGTCCTGAAGCGAAATTCAAAGTGCAATATGGGTCGTATAGTGAAGAATACATCCAGAAGTATTACCGCTACGTGGATGAAAACGGCCGCAGATATATGCTTGATAATCTTAGAAGCCCAAATCCACGACCTAATCTAACCTACGAGTATAAGGGTTATAAGCCTCACCCGAACGGTTGGGCTGTATCTAGGGAGCGGATGGAGCAACTCGACGCTGAAGGACGTATATGGTTCCCTAAAGATATAGAAAAAAAGCTAAGAATAAAGCGGTTTTTAGATGATATGCCCGGGATTCCTTTGGGAAACGTCTGGACAGACATATCGCCTATTAACTCTCAAGCCAAAGAACGCCGGGGCTACCCCACCCAGAAGCCCCTCGCGCTGCTGGAGCGGATCATCGCCGCCTCCTCCAACGAGGGCGACGTCGTCATGGACCCCTTCTGCGGCTGCGGCACGGCGGTCGTTGCGGCGGAGCGGATGAAGCGCCGGTGGATCGGCATTGACGTGACCTACCTCGCCATCGCGGAGGTCGTCTACCGCCTCCACACCGAGACCGAGGCGAAGCGCGACGCGACCTACCGCGTCGTCGGCTCCCCGGAGGACGACTACTCCGCCCGCAAGTTCTTCGAGGAGACCGCGCCGCAGAACCACAAGCCGTTCGAGATGTGGGCCGTCTCCCTCGTCGAGGGCGAGCCGCAGGAGAAGAAGGGCGCGGATCGCGGCGTGGACGGGCGCATTCCTATCTACGACGTGCAGGGCAAGCTCCACTGGGCCTTGATCCAGGTGAAGGGCGGCAACCTGAAAGCCGACGACATCCGGGCGTTCGGGCAGGTCATTGACCGCGAGAAGGCGCTGTTCGGCCTCCTCATCACCCTCAACCCGCCGTCAAAGCGGATGGCGACCGACGCGGAGGAGATGGGCTTCGTGGAGGGGTTCGGCACCCGCAAGATCCCGAAGCTGCAAATCATGACGATCAAGGAGCTGCTGGAGGAGAAGAAGCGGTTCGACCTGCCGGAGGGCTACATCCCGCAGCGCCATCAGGGCGTGGGCAAGCTCAAGCCGCAGCAGGCCGCATTGTGGGAGGAGTGATCTCCTCCGAACGATTCGATCTGCCTCTTTTCCCGCTCACCCCTTTCCCGATCTGAGGGAGCTGAAATTTGGGACTTTCGGCCCATGCCCTGCCGCTTCATTTCCCCTATTATGAGGTTGTCACCCCTCTTTACCGGACAGGAAAGGAACGAAGATGCATCGAAATCACGGCGCTTTCCCACTTCTCGCTTACGGCATGGCGGGGCTGCTTGCCCTCTCGTCCGTACCCTCCCATGCCGCCGAGACCGGTATGGCTCACACCAGCCTCTCCCTCACGCCTCACTTCACCCAAACGGCCTCGGCCTCCGGAACGCTGAACGGCTCCCTGCTCGCTCAGGCCCTCCCCGGAGAGAGGGCGGAAACTACCCCGGATGCTCCCCGCGCCGAGACGCCCGCTCCCACGGCGGAGTCCGCCCCCCCGAAGAAGCGGAAGCGGAACAACGGCCTGAAGATCGCTGCCGGGGTGGTTGTGGTGGTGGCTGTCCTGGCGGCGGTGGCCTTTGGGAAGCTCATCGGGGATTGGCAATAGAGCCGGAGGCGAGGCGGATCGAAACGCCTCGCTGCTTCGGTCGGGGTTTCCAGCCGACTCTCGGTCGTACGCGTAGGTGGGAGCGGGAGGCGGTTACTTGGATGCTCGTACGGGCCGGTCTCGCCTCCCGCTCGGCTACCTCACCAGGCCAGCAATTCATCTCACTGGGCGGTGTAGTGTTCACGAATCACCAGGCTGAGCCAACTGCCTCCCTTCTGTTTCATTTATAGGGCTGAATCCCGAAGCGCCATCAGGGCGTGGGCAAGCTCACGCCGCAGCAGGCCGCGCTGTGGGACGCGGAGTAAGGAAGCCCCATGCAGAGTCCACCCTCGGAGGAGGAAGCGTCCCCCTTGGCCGGGATCCCTCCATTTCACGCCTGCTTCGCGAGCGCCCTGTTCTTCAGCCTCCTGTTGGGCGCGGTCTCCTGGATCAACCGCTCCTCCCCTCGCGGTTTTTTCATAGGCGCGGCCGTCGGCTTTTTTCTGCCTTTCTTCTCCACCGCCGCCATGCTCCCCCGGCAGCGCCGTCTCCTCCCCTACTGGAAACGCATCGGGGGCATCGCGGCTTATTTTGTGACGCTCACCCTCGCCTTTATCTGCACGTTTTCGCGCACCTTCCACTGGCGCCATGTCCTGCCCGTCCTGATCCTGGCCGGAATGACGGGATTCCTCTCCGTGATTGTGGAAGACCTGAATTGGAGGAAGCGGGGAGTCCCGGTGCTGGGGTTCACCCTCGCAGGGGGGGTCCTGGGTCACCGGGCGGCCCTGGCCGTCGGCCATCCCGTCCTGCTGGGAGGCTTCTTCTACGTAGATCCGCTGTTTTCCGCCTACTACCTGGGTGGTCTCGCGTTCACCCTCTCCGGGCTCTGCTTCCTCTTCCTGGACCGTCGCGCCGCCTCTTCCCCGACTCCTCAGGCGGAGTGATCCTCCCCTTCCCGCACGGGCCTCCCCCGGTCTGTCGAGCTACAATGGATTCAGGGTGTCTGCATCTGCATCAGGGCTTTACTGGAAGGATGTCGTGAGCCGTCTCCTCAAGTGGATCTTTATAGCCGCCCGGATGCTCCGGCATGGAAAGATGTCCGAGCTGCGCTACTCATTCTGGAAGCGGTATCACGGCCTCGATCTGGAGAGCGTCGGGGTGGAGCGGCTCGGCCTCTCCCCGGAACGCTCGGAGGACTACACGAACTCGCCGGGTCCGAGCCTGGAGCGGGTGTTGCGCGCGCTGGCCCTCCCGCCGGGGCGCGCGGCCCTCGATTTCGGGTCCGGGAAAGGCGGGGCGGTCTTCACCCTTGCGGCGTTCCCGTTCGAGGAAGTGGCGGGGGTCGAGCTTTCCAAGGAGCTGGTGCGCGTCGCGGAGCGGAACCGCACCCGCCTCCGTCTTGAAAAGGTCCGCTTCTACTGCATGGACGCCACCGAATTCACCGACCTCGACCGGTACACTCTCGTCTACATGTTCAACCCGTTCACCGATCTCGTCTTCATGCCCGTCCTGCACAACCTTATCGAATCGCTGAAGCGCCATCCCCGCGACCTGACGCTCATCTACAAGAATCCCGTGTATCACGAGAACGTCGTGGAGACCGGCGCGTTCGTCCTGTCCCGGACGTTCTCCCCCCCCGGCGAAAGCCCCGTGAGTGTCTACACCCACACGCGGGAGCAACGCCTTCCGTCCGCGCAGGGCGAAGTCCCGAACGACAGTTCTCAGCCCTGATGCTCTTTCCCACTGAGGACCCCGCAAAGGGAGGCGGGTGCGCTCGTCTGCTGCGTTGAATCTGCAGCTCCG
>JAHWJO010000444.1 GCA_019348365.1 Armatimonadota bacterium
CCTACGGTTTGGAGGCTTGTCCCTCCTTTCCTTCTTTTAACACTACAACTCTATTCATATATCCTCATTTAGGTATGTGGTAAATAGGAACACTATAGAAACCAAGGGCACTTCGTTTCTCTATACTAGGACCGAGGAAATGAAGTTATTGTTCCTACCCCGAGTATAAAAAGCTGGGGAAAACACCCTCGGATTTTTGTTCGCCTGGCTTCACATCGCAGGTAAAATGTACGCTTCCACGAGCGCGCACCCCTTGCCGTCGGAGGAGGCCCCGTCCGTCACGAGGACCTTCTGCGGCCCGTCGGCGGTCGGGAGCATCTGCGGCGTCCCCCGCTCAACGCTCGCCAGCCGGTCGTCCTCCTCGTTTATCCCACGAGCATGTGAACTTATGTGAACTTAGCCGAGGTTCTCCCACAGGTCTGCGCGCACGAAACGGCTCAGATGACCGATATTCGTGGTGGCAACAACGACATCCGGCTCACCCAACGTGAGCGCCTGAGCCGCCAGGATCGCATCCGCATCCAATGCTTTGGCGTCGGCAGTTGGAAAGCCCTGCTGCCGGGTTTGCGCCCACAATCTCGCCGCTTCCCGCATCGCGGCGGTGGTGATCGGAAGGTACTCCAGCGTTTGCGCCAGCGCGTCCAGCCGCGCCAGCCCGTTGATCTTGTTTCCTCGCAACAGCTCGCGCCGGACCTCGTAACCCGCGATCTCCGGCAGGAGGATCCGCGTTCCAGCCCCCATCTGCGACTGCATCCACTCCACGCAGGCCCGGTTGATCTCCGTTTGCCTCGGATTCGAGATCAGGCCCAGCGGCCCTGTATCCAGAACGATCACTCGTTCCATGGGAAGAGCTTTCGGTCGGACAGGCGATCTTCGTCCAGGGCGCGCATGAGGAATTCCCCGGTTTCCCGCTGTTCCTCTTCATCGCCCTCGTCGATAAAGGATTGCAGCAGCCGGATCGCCGCCTGATTCCGCTCGATCCGCTCCTGCTTCAGCCACTCCTCCAGTAGCTGCGCGGCGTACGCCTCCGCCGTCAGCCCCTTCCGCTCCGCCTCCCGATGGAGCTGGGACTCGATACCCGCCGGCAGGTTCAAGGTCAGCGTCATTCCGACCTCCTCTCCTTCGCTTCCCCTCACGATGCTCGACAGGCCGAAGCGAACGCCCCGGCCTGTCGAATTCTACTCCATTCTGTTCCGTGAAGGAAGCTACGCCTCCGCGAGGGAAGCGCTCTCCTTCCCGTCCGGCGTAAGGACTCTTTGCGGCCCGTCGGCGGTCGGGAGCATCTGCGGCGTCACCCGCTCGATGCTCGCCAGCCGGTCGTCCTCCCCGACGTTCTGCAGCTTCACGCCCTGCGCTGAACGCCCCGTCCGCCGGATGCTCTCGACCGTGGTCTGCATCGCCACGCCGTTCGAGGTCATCAGCAGCAGGTTATCCTGCTCGTTCACCACGGCGCACCCGATGATCACCCCCGTCTTCGCGGTGATCTGCATCGTCTGGATGCCGCGTCCTCCCCGGCCCTGCTTCCGGTATTCGGAGATCAGCGTCCGCTTCCCGTAGGCGTTTTCGCTCGCCACCAGAAGCTGGTCGCCCTTGCTGCACAGCTCCATGCAGACGACCTGGTCGCCTTCGTTCAGCGTGATCCCTTTCACGCCGCCCGCCGCGCGGCCCCGGCTCGGCACGTCCTTCTCGTTGAAATGGATGCTCATCCCGTGCCGGGTCACGATGAAGATCTCGTCCTTGCCGTCGGTGTGCTGCACCCATCGGAGGTTGTCGTTCTCCTCGATGTCGAACGCCTTGATCCCGACGTTCTTGAGGTTGCGGAACTCGCTGATGGCGGTGCGCTTGATCTCGCCCAGCTCGCTCGCCATCACGAGGTACCCATCCTCGTCCATCCCCTGGATCGGGATCGTCGCGGTCACCTGCTCGTCCCCGTCGAGGCCGATCAGGTTGATGACCGCCGTCCCGATGGCCGTGCGGGACGCGAGCGGGATATCGTAGGCTTTGAGGCGGTATACGCGGCCCTTGTTCGTGAAGAAGAGGATGTAATGATGCGTCGTCGCCACGAACAGGTGCGCGATCTCGTCCTTCTCCTTGCTCTTCCCGCCCATGATGCCGCGCCCGCCCCGCCCCTGGGGCCGGTAGGTGTCGATGGGGACCCGCTTGATGTAGCCGTCGCGGGTGATCGTGATGATCATCTCCTCTTCGGGGATGAGCGCGTCGTCGGTGATCTCCTCCGCCTCGGTGGCGAGGATGCGGGTCTTGCGCTCGTCGCCGAGCTTGTCGCGCAGCGTCTTCGTCTCCTGCCGGATGACCGCCAGCAGCTTGCGCGGGTCGTTCAGGATCTCTTCGAGCGCGGCGATGGTCTTCAGCAGTTCGCGGTACTCGTCGTCGATCCGCTTCCGTTCGAGGTTGACGAGCTGCCGAAGCTGCATCTCCAGGATCGCGTTCGCCTGGATGACAGTCAGCCCGAAGCGGTCCACGAGGCCCCGCCGCGCCGCGTCGGTCGTGTCCGACGCGCGGATGAGCGCGATCACCTCGTCGATGAAGTCGAGCGCGATCCGCAGGCCTTCGAGGATGTGGGCGCGGGCCTGCGCCTTGTTCAGCAGGAACCGGGTGCGCCGCGTCACCACGTCCTTGCGGTGCTCGATGTACAGCTCGATGATCCGCTTCACGCCGAGCACCTTCGGCTCGCCGTTGACGAGCGCGAGCATGTTCACCCCGAAAGTGGAGCGCAGCGGCGTGTGCTTGTACAGGTAGTTCAGCACCTTCTTCGGCTGGGCGTCGCGGCGGAGGTGGACCTCCAGGCGGATGCCGTTCCGGTCGGAATAGTCGGGGAGGTCGGTGATGCCGACGATCTTGCCCGCCCGCGCCAGCGCCGCGATCTGCTCCTGGAGCCGCGCCTTGTTCACCTGGAACGGCAGCTCGGTGATGACGATGACGTTGCGCCCGCCGTCCCCCGGCTCGATGGTCGCCTTGCCCTGCATGACGACGGAGCCGCGCCCGGTCTCGTACGCCTGCCGGATGCCTTTCTTGCCGAGGATGAGTCCGGCGGTGGGGAAGTCCGGCCCCGGCATCACGCCGAGGATGTCGTCCACGTTGGATTCCGGCTTGTCAATGAGGAGCATGATCGCGTTACAGAGCTCGGTGAGGTTGTGGGGCGGAATGTTCGTCGCGATTCCCACGCCGATGCCGGACGAGCCGTTCGCCAGAAGGTTGGGAAACCGTCCGGGCAGGACCGTCGGCTCCTGGCGGGTCTGGTCGTAGTTGGCCGTCCAGTCCACCGTATCCTGGTCGATGTCCGCGAGCATCTCGATGGCGTAGGGGGACATGCGGACCTCGGTGTACCGCTGGGCCGCCGGGGGATCGCCGTCGATAGAGCCCATGTTGCCCTGCCCGTCCACGAGGGGGTAGCGGGCGTTGAACTCCTGCGCCATGCGGACGATGGTCGGGTAGATGACCTGATCGCCGTGGGGGTGGTAGTTGCCGGAGGTGTCGCCGGAGACCTTTGCGGATTTCCGGTGCTGCGCCCCCGGTCCGAGGTTGAGGTCGTGCATCGCCATGAGGATGCGGCGCTGAACGGGCTTGAGGCCGTCCCGCACGTCCGGGAAGGCGCGCCCCACGATGACGGACATGCTGTAGAGCAGGTAGCTCTGGCGCAGCTCGTCTTCGATGTTGACTTCGATGATGTTATCGTTACCGATTGCCATAAAATTGGGATCTTTCCTGGTCGGGGCGCAGGGGAGTTCAACATCCGGGGGCGTAGAGCAGGCCGTTTCGCTGCGCTACGCCGTCCCGGGAACCGCCGTGCCCGCCGACAATAGACGATAAAGGACCGCGCCGCCCCATCGCCATGAGGGTCCGGTGCAGCCATGCCGATCCACAGAGGCCGATTGCTCTGTGGGGAAACGAAATGAGAAAAAAAGATGAAAGATAAGGTTGAGCCGGAGTGGAATAGGAGGACTCATTCTAAAATCGGAAGAGAAACATTCTCTCTTTAGTCCCATTCTATTATATTACGAATCGTGGAGCCGGTCAATTTTCGGGGCGGGCCGGAGCGGGAACACTTGATAGAAAGGCAGCCGTCCAAAAAGGGAGCGTCTTCCCCTGTGGCTTTGAATAGAAGACCTGCCTCAGAATGCAAGCTTCCTCCGGATAGCGGGAGGCAAACATTCTGGAAGCAGGAAGGGAGCGCCGTCACAGGAAATAGATGCAGGACTTGCGCAGAGACTCTCTTCTCTGTCCTTCCGAACGGTAATGCTGCGTGTGAATTCACGCTCTACTTGCGCTCTTGCGGAGGAAATCCCACGTGAAGAAACTCCTTTTCTCTCTCGCTCTGGGGAGCCTGGC
>JAHWJO010000445.1 GCA_019348365.1 Armatimonadota bacterium
AGGCACGAAGACCTGTGGCTTGCTTTACAGCAGCCGGGAGCTGTCCAGGATCAACGTCACCGGGCCGTCGTTGACCAGCGACACCTTCATGTGCGCGGCAAACCGGCCCGTCCGAACCTCCAAGCCGTCGTTTCTCAACGCCTCGCCGACCCCGAGGTACAGGGCTTCGGCTTTGTCGGGCGCGGCGGCGGCGGTAAAGCTGGGGCGTCTCCCTTTCCGGGCATCGCCGTAGAGGGTGAACTGCGAGACGAGCAGCACGGCCCCACGCATCTCTTTGACGGAGAGGTTCATCTTCCCCTCCGAATCCTCGAAGATGCGGAGGTTCCGGATCTT
Source organism: Armatimonadota bacterium (assembly GCA_019348365.1). Taxonomy (GTDB): domain Bacteria; phylum Armatimonadota; class DTGP01; order DTGP01; family JAHWJO01; genus JAHWJO01. Next base: position 334 of record JAHWJO010000445.1, read on the forward strand.
GTCGCTGATATATTCTACATCAGCGGGGCCGTCGGAGTCATGGACGCCGAGCAGAACCAATAAGCCGTGTTGAATCTTTCCGACAATTTCCTCGTCTACCGTCACTTTTGCGGACAGCACTCGCTGAACCACGGCCCTCATGCGCGCTCCTCCAGGGCAGGAGTACGTTCGGCATGACTGACGCTCACGCGGGCGCTCCTACCGGGGCTTCCACGTCCGGACGGGCGGAGTTCGTCAGCCGGTACACATCCAATACGTCGGCCACACGCGAGCGGAGGGTCGCCATCAGGCTGTTCAACTGGGCGGTGTCCTGCACGTCCACGGTGAAATCGAAGAGGGCGATCTGATGGCGGCCGGGAGTGAAGTCAGGCTTGTTCTTCCCACCCCCCCCGTTTCCGGAAACAATATTCGCGGAGCGGATGTTGAGGCGGGCTTCGGAGAAGACCGCGCTGATGTCGTTCAACAGGCCCACCCGGTTCAGCGCCTCGATCTTGATGCTGCTGGGGTAGAGCTCCCCGTCGCTCGGCTCCCATTCCACCGGGACGAGCCGCTCGGCTTCCTTCTCCGCATACCCCGCCAGGTTCTTGCAGCCCTCCTGGTGGAGGATCATCCCCCGTCCCCGCGAGACGTACCCGACGACGCTGTCCCCCGGCAGGGGCTGGCAGCAGCGGGACCGCTTGATGAGCACCTGGTCCACGCCGCCGGGCTTGATGTTGAGCTTCGCCTCTTTGGCCGGGATGACTCCGGCGGGGAGGGAGGGGTCGGGGGCGGGGCTCTGCTCCCGGAGGCGGGTGAGCACGGTCGAGGCGCCGAGACTCCCCGAGCCGACGGCGGCGAGGAGATCGGGGAGGGTGTTCATCTTGAAGTGGGAAAGCACCCGCTCCAGCTCGTTTTCTTTGATGGCGGCGCGGTCGAGGCCCAGGCGCGTGGCTTCTTTCTCCAGCAGCTCCCGGCCCCGGCCCACGTTCTCGGCGTGGCGGAGGCGGCGGAAGTACGCGCGGATCTTCGCGCGGGCGTGGCTGCTCTTCACGAACGAGAGCCAGTCGAAGCTCGGGTGCGCGCCGGAACGGGTGATGATCTCGATCACGTCGCCGTTCCGGAGCGCCGTGCTGAGGGGGACGATCCGCCCGTTCACCCGCGCGCCCGCGCAGGTGTCCCCGATCTTGCTGTGGACCCGGTAGGCGTAGTCCACCGGGGTCGAGCCCGCCGGGAGGTCCACCACGTCGCCCTTGGGGGTGAAGACGAAGACCTGATCGGTGAAGAGGTCCTGGGTGACGGAGCGGAGGAACTCGCCGGAGTCCTGGTTCTCGCTGCTCCAATCGAACATCTGGCGTCGGAGCCACTCCAGCTTGCTCTCGAAGATGTCGGCAGGCTTGCCGCCCTCTTTGTAGCGCCAGTGGGCCGCCACCCCGAAGTCCGCCGTCCGGTGCATCTCGAAGGTGCGGATCTGGATCTCCAGCGGGTCGCCGCCGGGGCCGACGACCTTCGTGTGGAGGCTCTGGTACATGTTGGACTTCGGCTTGGCGATATGGTCGCTGAACATAGAGGGGATCGGCATCCAGAGGTCATGCACAATGCCGAGGGCGTGGTAGCACTCCGCCACGGTATGAACGATGACGCGCAGCGCCGTCAGGTCGTAGATCTCCTCGAACGAGATCTCCTGATTCTTCATCTTTTGATAGATGCTCCAGAGGTGCTTGGGCCGCCCCTGGATCATCGCCTCGATCCCGGCGTCCTTCAGCCCCTCTTCCAGCGTGTGGATGACGTGGTCGATGTCGGCTTCGCGCTCCTTGCGGGTGCGGGCCACGCGCTCGGCCACTTCGTTGAACTGTTCCGGCTCCAGGTACTTGAAGGCGAGATCTTCCAGTTGCCACTTGATGGTCCAGATCCCCAGCCGGTGAGCGAGCGGGGCGTAGATCTGCATCGTCTCCCGCGCGATCTTGCGCTGCTTCTCCGGCGAGCAGCAGCCCAGCGTCCGCATGTTGTGGAGCCGGTCGGCGAGCTTGATGACCATGACGCGGATGTCGCGGGCCATGGCGAGGAGGATCTTGCGGAGGTTCTCGGCCTGGCGCTTGAGCTGCAATTCTCGGCTCTTCTTGCCCGCGCCGTCCTCCGAGGGCTTCTCCTCGGGGGCTTGGAACGACATCAGGGTGAGCTTGGTGAGGCCGTCCACCAGATCGGCGACTTCTTCCCCGAACTGTTCGCGGATCGTATCGAGGGTGATGTCGGTGTCTTCCACCACGTCGTGCAGCAGCCCGGCGGCGATGGTGGCGGAATCCATCTCCATCTCGGTCAGGATGGCGGCCACTTCGAGGGGGTGCTGGATGTACTCTTCGCCGGATTCGCGGGTCTGGCCGTCGTGGGCTTTCAGGGCGAAGTCGTAGGCCCGGAGGATCAGGTCCAGATCGGCTCCGGGATGGTACTTTTCAATTTTCTCGACGACGCCGCTTACCATAGGTGAATCTTGTCGGGACGAAACCTGTTGAAGGGAGATAGTCTGAACGACAGGAACGGAAAAGATCGAGATGAGAAAGGAGTAGGGATTCTACCCACTGGGGCTTTGTCTTAAACCTTGGCAGCTTGCAGGGATTGTGCCACATCAGCTCTGGATTCAGCAAAGAGGCTGGTAACGGCTCCGGCCTTGGAGGAGCAGTCCGTGAGTCGTGGGTCTTTGAGTCTTGAGTCTGGGAGTCGCCCTCACCCCCGCGCTACGCGCTGGCCCTCTCCCCATGCTGGGAGAGGGGATCGGGATGCAAGACTCTTCTCTTCGGAGGGAGGGATTCTTCCCTGACACTCTGTTCCACACCCGAACTGCCATTGCTATAGGTCTGTACTCTACCTCAGTCCTGTAGCAGACATGAACTCAATAGATCCCCTCTCCCAGCATGGGGAGAGGGGCAGTCGCGAACGAAGGTGAGCGACGGGGTGAGGGCGACTCTCCCACTCACGACTCCAAGACTGCCCTTGAAGGGGAGGGAAGCCCAAAAAACGAATTTCCATCCCATCGGAGGGCAGGACCTGACTCTGTATACCGTACAGGACAACCGAGGGGGGCGCACAGGGTCTGCAGACATGGACATCCCGCCGGATTTCTTATGCCATTCCACCCTCAAATCCGGGGATCTACCCGGCTTCTCTTATACGCCCACTTCCACCATGAACGGGTCCGTCACCGATTCGTCCGCGGGCAGGCGCATCGAGCCGACCGGTTTCACGTCCACGCCTTCGAGCTGAACGGTCTCCCGGCCCATGTAACGGTTCACTCCGAGCCGATAACAGAGCAGAATCTCCTCGCCGGGGACGAACCGGTGCAGCTCCGCGCCCCGCCGCCAGAAGACCGCCTCCAACGGCTCCAGGCCGTCGCCGCGCACGATGATCTTCAGGTGCTCCCCGGATTTCCCCATTGGTTTACCGGCGATAACCGTCAGGCGGCTGACGAACAGCGGGTTCGGGTGGCCGTGCCCGTACGGCTCCAGCAACGCGAACGCCCGGCACAGGTCGCGGCAGATCTCCGAGGGGGGGAGGACCGCGTCGATATCCAGGCAGTCCTCGCAGTCTTCCGGCGTCATTCGCTCCCCGGCGAGGCGGTTCAGGCGCTCCTCGAAGGCTTCGAGATTCCCCACCGGCACGTCGAACCCCGCCGCCTGCTGGTGCCCGCCGCACCGCTCCATGAGGTCCCGGCAGTCGTCGAGCACCGTCATCAGCTTGAAGCCGCCGACGGTCCGCGCCGACCCCCGCCCGATCTCGCCGTCATGGGCGATGAGGAACGCGGGTTTTCGGTAAGTCTCCACCAATCGGCTCGCGACGGGGCCGACCAGCCCCGTGTGCCAGGTGTCGCCCCAGAGGACGAGGACTTTCCGCTCGCTCAAATCGATATTCCGTACCCGCTCCTGCACCTCTTTGAAGATGCGGTCCTGCTCCCGGCGGCGCAGGAGGTTGATCGTTTCCATCTGCTGGGCGAGCTGCCGGGCCTCCGTAAAGTCGGAGCAGAGCAGCAAGATCGGAAGAGCA